>DASQFO010000382.1:0-2788 GCA_035633095.1 Allosphingosinicella sp.
GACACCGGCGTGGCGCAGCGCGCCTACGGCGAATCCAAATATCGCCGCCTGGCGCACCTCAAGTGGCGATATGACCCGATGAACGTATTCCGCTTGAACCAGAACATCGAGCCGATGCGGGGCTAGAGGCCTATCGTCCGATCGCACCGACCTTCATTGGGTCGTCCGCGAAGCTGCGGCTTGCACTCGTCGTAACACGGACGAGCCACCCGCCAATCGACTCGTTCGACGAGGGGGGACTACGCTTGGGTGAAGTCGTCAGCCCAGTTCCGCCGCCCGAATCAAACTACGACGCCGCCGCATTGGCGGCTGGTCCCTTATCTGAACCCTTATGGATCCTGTCTCATGTGTCTCATGCGTCTCCTGGTAGTGCTAGGTGAACGCGGGTGAGACGCATGAGACGTTTCACCGGAAATCCGGTATGCGGTACCAAGTCTCATCTAGCCAGATTCTGAGCACGAATTGGGCCTTGTCGTTCCCCGCTGTACCCTCATCCGTACCCTCGAGCAACTCGCTCGATCGGCGTACGACTCAGGGCTTCGCTCGCCAGTTGGCCTCCAGCAGCGGGGTCACCGGTAGGCCCAGTCGCCCGAACGTTGTGTCCGCTGGCGCGCCGCCACGGGCGCCTCTTGGAATGGGCCCTCGCCGTCTTGCGCGACGGGACTATCCTGCGCGACGGAAGGTTCCGCTGTCGACCAGCACGCGTGGACACATGAGTTGGGAGGGTCGCCTGACGATGGAGTGGCATCCGTGGATCGTCTACGCACACGTATTGGGCGCCTTCGCCTTCGCCGCGGGACACGGCGTGGCCGCCACCATGGCCTTCCGCCTGCGTTCCGAGCGCGACCCAAGCCGGATTGCGGCCATCCTCGACTACTCGCTGTGGCAGCTGTCTCCGCGCAGCTTGATGTCGATCGGCTTCATCGTCCTGTTCGTGTCAGGCATCGCGGCCGGCTTCACCGGCGGCTACTGGGGCCGCCTATGGATTTGGGTGGCGATCGTCCTGCTGGTGGTGATCACCGGGCTCATGACCCCGGTCGCCGCGGGCCACTACAACAAGGTCCGCTCCGCCATCGGCCAGAAGCTGCCTCGTGACAAGACCGCTGCGCCGCCTCCCGCGCCGCTGCCGCCCGATCAGCTCGAGCCACTGCTGATGGCGTCGACGCCGTGGATCCTGGTGGCCGTCGGCGGCATCGGCTTCGCGGCGATCCTGCTGCTCATGATGTTCAAGCCCTTCTAGCAGGCCCGATCTTATGGAGGCGCGAGGCGAGTTGCTGAGGCCGCGCAGCCGGCAGGGGCCGGCATGACTGATCTCGATTCGCTCCGCAGAGCGGCGATCATCGGAGTGGCCCTGGCCATCGCCGTCGGCATCGTGACCGGGCCGATCTATTTCGCGGCGTTCGGCTTCGATCTCGAGGCGGCCCTCTTCGTCCGTCCTGAGGCCGTGCTCGGCCGTGGCACCGAGACAGCGGTGCTCTGGCGCTGGGGCTTCCTGGGCGACATGCTCTTCTCGTACTTGCTGCTCGTGCCTCTGGCGCTGTTCCTCCACCGCCGGCTCCGGGAGCGGCGGCCGTGGCTGGCCGACCTCGGCCTCGCCGGCGCGTTGGCGTACATCTTCATCGGCGGCGCGGCCGCCGCGGTCCTCGCGCACGCCGGATCGTCCCTGATCGAGGCGTACGAGGCGGCGGCCCAGGCGGATCGGGAGGCGATCCTCGCCTCGTTCCGCCTCATGCGCGATGCGCTCGTATTCGGCGTGTGGCAGACGCTCGATGCGCTCACCGCCGGCACATGGGTCATGAGCGTCGGATGGCTGGTGCTGGTCGAGCGCCCGATTGTGGGGCGGTTGCTGGTCGTCCTGGGCACGCTGGGATGGGCCGTGGCAGTCATGACGATGTCAGGGATCCACTCATTGGCAGTGCTCGGCGGAGGCTTCGCCGCGGCGATGGTGGCGTGGATCGTTTGGGTCGTCTTCGAGCGCAGGCGGCTCGCGAGGCTCCAGCGCTGACCATCCGGTCGGGCCGGCTCCCGATGTGCACGGGACGCGGACGCTATCGAATCGACTGCGACCGCGGCGCCTGGTTCGTTGGCCGGCTGCCTGTCGCGCCACGTCCCTGGTCCCTTATCTGGACCCTTATCGTTCCTGTCTCATGCGTCTCATGCGTGTCTTTCTGGTACTCGGTGAACGCGAGTGAGACACATGAGACGATTCACTTGGAATCCGGTATGCGGTACCAGTCAGGCTAGGCGTGACTCTCAGCCGGCGCTGGACGGCCGCCTTCTGAGCACGAATAGGGCAAGAAGGCCGGCGGCTGTTAACCGTCTGGTTCGAACCGCCATAGTGCAGCGTGCGGGCTGGCGTCGAACAGCGCCTGAGTCTTGATCAGGCGGTGCTCGACTCTCACTTGGCTCCGACTCAGTTGCCTCATTGAGTGGACGGCTCCGAAAGAGCGAAGGTCGGCACCCAGCGCACGCCCTCGTTAGGGCAAAAAGCGGAGCCGGTTGTCCGCTCCGCGGACGCTCAGCTTCAGTCTCCTCCTGCCTTTGTCCACGGTTGCGGAGCGGTCCCGCCTCGTTCGATCCTCACGTTCGAAAGGGCAGAAAAAAGCGGCCTCCGGCGACGGAGGCTGTCGCGTCACCTCATAGCTTCCAGGACCTGGGCGTACAGCTCGCTCATCAGCTGCAGGTCGACGGCGGCGGAGCCAAGATTAACCACGATCGGCGGTGGGGCCGGCGCCGAGGCTCCCAGGGAGGCGGGAGGCGTCGGTGCCGCGGGCGAGCAGGCCGCGGT
>DASQFO010000383.1:0-1537 GCA_035633095.1 Allosphingosinicella sp.
TGGCGGGAGGCGCGCTGAGGATCCGCCGGCTCCTCGCTTTCGCGCGCGACACCGGCGCGATAGGATCGAGGCGCACGCAATCGAGGAGCGACGGCATGACGTCGCCCGGTCTTGCTAGCGATGCGGCGATCCGTCCGAATCCGCTTGTCATGGGCTCGCCCTTGCGAAACAATCGCCGGCGCCCGCTCACGGGCTTGGGGACGGATCATGAACAAGCTGCTCCTCGGCGTCGTCGCGACCGCCGGCCTCGTCGCGCCGCTGCAAGCCGCCCAAGCCTGCCGGGGCAATTTCCTGGGCTCGTACAACACCTCCATCAGTCCCCAGGACACTGTCGCCAGCGACGGCGTGCGGATTGGCGCCGTCCCGGGGATCATCCAGCAGGATCGGGCCAATCTGCACCGCTTCCGCCGCGGCGACCGCGGCGACGGCTATGACGACATGTTCCTTTCGGCCGAATCGCGCGCGCTGATCCCGCGCTGGCGGATGGAGGTCGGACCCGCCGCCGCCGCCGCGATCCGGCGCGGACGCGCGCGCATCAACGTCCGCGTCTTCGAAGGCTGCATCGAGGTCAGGTCCGCTTGAGCCGCGCGATCGGATATGCCGGGTTCGCGCTGATCGCGGCGGTCGCCATGCCGGCGCCGGTCGCGGCGTTCGAGAGCCGCGACCTGATGTGCACGGCGATCCGCCGGGCCGGGACCGGCTTCACCTACAGCGCCGAGCCGGGCCTGAGCGTGCGCGCCCTGGTCCGCGCGCCGGGCCCGTTCGTCCACGGCCTTGGCGACGACGTCGTTTCCTTCACCTGTCTGCGCACCCAGGCGATGCCGGAGATTGACGATGTCGAGGTGCTGCAGGCGGGCTATGAGCTCTTTCTCGGCAGCCGCGGCACCGGGATGCGCATGATCAAGCTATCGCTGGCTGGCGGGCGGGTCGCCTTCGAGATCGACGGGGGCGCGCTCAGCGCCGGCGAGCAGCGCAACCTGACTCGCATCGTCGCCGCCATGCAGGCGCGCCTCGACGCCGCGCCGCCGGCGCCCGCCGCGGCACCCGCCAGCTAGGGAGCGAGGGGGAAGCGGCTCAGCGCTTGATGTCGCTGACCATGCCCTTGGTGGACGGGTTGGAGGCGTTCTTCTTGGGTTTTTCCGCCTTGGGCTTGCGGGCTTCCTTGTTCGATTTCTTCTGGCCTTTCGCCATCTCTTCTCTCCTGCGCGGCGCCGTGCCGGCGGCCGTCATAGACCAGCCGGCGCGCAAAGGCGCGCGGATTCGCCGCCATTTAGCCCCGTCTTAACCCTTCGCCATTAGGAGTTCGGCCCCGAAACGACGGGGCATATGGCATGAGCTTCTCCTTCTCCGACTTCGCCGCCGCGCTGAAATGCGGGGTGTCCATGTCCGCCGAGGACGTGCTTGCGATGCGGCGCACGGTCTGGCCCGACGGCAAGATCTCCGACGAAGAGGCCAGGGCGCTGTTCGAGGTCAACCGGCTGGCGCGCGACCCCGCTCCCGAATGGGGGGAGTTCTTCCTCGAGGCTCTGTGCGACCA
>DASQFO010000384.1:0-2749 GCA_035633095.1 Allosphingosinicella sp.
CGGCGTGCAATATGGTCTCGGCGCCGCCGACCAGGCCGAGCAAATGCGGCCCGACCAGGGCGCCGGCGACGAGATAGCCCAGGGTCGCGCCGAGGCGGAGGCGGCGGAACAGGAGCACGAAGACGAGCGCGAAGCCGAGCAGGATCACCGCGTCGCGAAGCAGCGACACGCTCATCGCGCCGCCTTTTCGTTGGCGGCGATGGCGGCGGCCTCGGCAGCGGCCTCGAAGGCGAGCAGGATCGAGGAGTGCCGCGCGGTGAACCGGCGCGCGTCGGCGAAGATGGCGAGCCCCGGCCAGTCGCCGGGATCATGGCGCGTGCCGGCGAGATAGGCGGCGAGCGCGTCGCGCGCCTCGGCCAGCTCGCGCGCGGTCCGCCCGATGGCGTGCGCGCCCATCAAGGATGCCGATGCCTGGCCCAGCGCGCAGGCGCGGACCTCCTGCCCGAGCGCGGCCACCCGCCCTTCCCCGTCCGCGACCAGATCGACGACGACCCGGCTGCCGCAGACCGGCGAGCTTTTCTCGACCGTCGCCTGCGGCCGATCGAGCCGCCGCTGATGCGGAATCGACGCGGCAAGCCGGAGGAATTCGCGATTGTAGAGCGCGGCGGTCACCCGACCCCCTTAATGCGGCTCAGGCACGACGCCAAATCGTGCCGTTCGGGCCATCCTCCAAGACGATCCCCTCGTCTGCAAGTTTGGCGCGGATTTTGTCGGCTTCGGCGAAGTCGCGGCGCCGCTTCGCTTCGGCCCGCGCGGCGATCAGCGCATCGATTCGCTGGTCGCCTTCGCCTTGGAACCAAGCCGGCGCGCCGCTTTCGAGCAGGCCCATCACCGCGCCGCTCGCGCGCAGCACGGCGCCGTCCTCGATCGCCGAAAGGCGCGACAGCGCGAGCGGCGTGTTGAGATCGTCCGCCAGGGCTTCGAGCACCGCCGGGGCGGGAGTGCCGGCTTCAGCCTCGCCGGCCACGCGATAGAGCCGGTCCAGCGTCGCTTTGCTCTGCGCTACCAGATTTTGCGACCATTCGAGCGGCTGGCGGTAATGGGCGGAGAGCAAGGCGAATCGCAGCACCTCGCCCGGATGCCCCTGCCCGAGCAGCTCGCCCACCGTCACCACGTTGCCCAGGCTCTTCGACATCTTCTCCACGCCGGCCATGGAGAGGAAGCCGTTGTGGACCCAGTAGCGGGCGAGCGGCGTCCCGCCATGGGCGCAGCGGCTCTGCGCGATCTCGTTCTCGTGATGCGGGAAGATGAGGTCGAGGCCGCCGCCGTGGATGTCGATCGTCTCGCCGAGATGCGCTTCGATCATCGCCGAGCATGCGATGTGCCAGCCGGGGCGGCCGCGGCCCCAGGGCGAATCCCAGCCGATCACGCTCTCGGGCGAGGGCTTCCACAAGACGAAATCGGCCGGATCCTTCTTATAGCTCGCGACCTCGACGCGGGCGCCGGCGATCATCGCCTCGCGGTCGCGGCGGCCCAGGGCGCCGTATTCCGGGTCGGAGGGCACGTGGAAGAGGACATGGCCGTCCGCCTCATAGGCGTTGCCGGTCTCGATCAGCCGCGCGATCATCGCCACCATCTCGGCGATATTGTGCGTAGCGTGCGGGGCGATATCGGGCGGGCGGACGCCGAGCGCGCCCATGTCGGCGAGGTAGAAATCCTCGTAGCGCCGGGTAATCACTTCCGGGTCGACGCCCTCCGCCCGGGCGGCCTCGATGATCTTGTCGTCGACGTCGGTGACGTTGCGCGCATAGACGATTTTGTCCTCGCCATAGGCATGGCGGAGCAGCCGGGCGAGCACGTCGAACACCACGGCGGGCCGGGCATTGCCGATATGGGCGCGATTGTAGACCGTGGGCCCGCACACATAGAGGGTGACGCGCTCCGGATCGGCGGGGACGAAGGCGCGCTTCTCCCGCGCCATCGTGTCGTGCAGGCGGATCTGCGTCACTGCCCGTTCCCGGCGCTTTCATTCCCTTCCGGAGGCGGCCCGCGCTGCGCCTCGACCAGGTCGACGACGGTGGCGCCGCTCGCCTTCAGCAGGCCGTAGGTCGCCGATTGGCGCACCCAATCCGGGCGCGCGGCGCGGCGGCCGTTGATCGTGTCGTAGACGAGGTTGAAGGCCAGGAAGAGCAAGGTGATGCCGATCAGCCCCTTGACCGCGCCGAAAGCGGCGCCGAGCACGCGGTCGAGCGGGCCGACCACCGACTTGCGCACGCGGGCGCCGACCCGGCGCGAGGCGAGCTTGCCGGCGAAGAAGACCAGGCCGAAGACCAGCACGAAAGCGAGCACCGCCGCCCCGGACGGCGTGCCGACCAGTCCTTCGAGCAGGCCCGCGACCGGCGCATGCAGCAGCCGCAGCGCGAGCAGCGCCAGGAACCAGGCGAAGAGCGACAGCAATTCCGCGACGAAGCCGCGCAGCCAGCCGAACACCAGCCCGGCGCCGACGAGCAGGATGACGAGGATATCGAGAGCGGTGAAGGCCATGGGATGGTGACTAGAGGAGGTTTCGATTCGGGGAAAGCTTGCTAGCGAGAATTCCCGTCATTGCGAGGGTGAACAGGTCGCCATGTCCCCCCGACATGGCTTCCGCGTGCGGGGCACGCGGAACCTGTTCACCAGCGACGAAGAATTGTCAGGTCGCCGTGTCCCCCGGACACGGCTGCTGACTGCCGGGGGCAGTCAGCACCTGCCAATTCCAGTCGGACGGGCGCGAAGAAACTGGATTGCTTCGCTGCGCTCGCAATGACGA
>DASQFO010000385.1:0-4457 GCA_035633095.1 Allosphingosinicella sp.
AGCGGGCGATGGCGGTCGTCTAATCCTGGACGCGGTTCGTCGAAACGGACCTTCGCTTTTGGCGGCATAGTGGCGTATCTCTTCGCGACAGAAGTGGAGCGAGCCGATGACGAGTGGGCCGTCACGCATGTGGTTTGCCGGCATTGCCGCGAGCCTGGTTCTGGCCGCGCCGCTTTCGGGGCAGGTGCAGCCGGTCACGGAAACCGGGACGCGCCTTCCCGATCAGCAGGCCGCGGAGACGCTGGGCTATTTGCCCGACCTGGCCGCCCGCATGACGGTTCCGGTCAGGATCGACGGCCATGGACCTTACCGCTTCGTCGTCGACACCGGCGCCGAGCGCACCGTGATCTCGCGCGAGCTTGCGCGCGAGCTCGATCTCAGCCCCGGCCGCACCGCGACCGTGCACAGCATGACCGAGGTCAGCCGCATCGACACCGTCGTCATCCCGGACCTTCGGATCGGCCGCCGGTCGGTCAACGGCATCCACGCCCCCGCTCTGGCGCGCAGCAATCTGGGCGCGTCCGGCATGCTCGGCGTCGACAGCCTGCAGCGCCAGCGCGTCGTCTTCGATTTCGGGCGGCAGGAAATGACCATTTCGCCCTCACAGCGGCGCGACGAGATCTGGCCCGCCGGCGAGATTGTCGTCGTCGGCCGCCGCCATTTCGGCCGCCTGGTCCTGATCGATGCGGCGGTCGACGGCCAGCGGGTGTGGGTGATCATCGACACCGGCTCGCAGGTCAGCGTCGCCAACACCGCCTTGCGCAACGCCCTTCAGCGCCGGGGACGGCTCGGCGCGACCCGCCCGGTCGAGCTGATCAGCGTCACCGGCGGCACGCTGACGGCGGACTATGCCGTCGCCCGCCGGGTCCGGATCGGCGGCATCGACATCGTCCGGCTGCCGATCGCGTTCGCCGACGTCCACCCCTTCCGCCAGCTCCAGCTCATCGACCGGCCCGCTTTGCTGCTCGGCATGGACGCGCTGCAGCTGTTCGACCGGGTGTCGGTCGATTTCGCCAATAGCCGCGTGCGCGTGCTGCTCGACGATTCCTCGTTCCAGAATCCCGACGCGCGCATGGCCGGGACCGTCGGGCGGGCGCGCGTCGCCGGCTAGGGCTTATGACGGCCCGCAATTCCCAAGCCGGCGGAACGGTGATAGTATCGGCGCCTGTCTTGCGTTCCCGATTCCTCTTCGGCGGAGGTATTTATGACATATCGAGAAGAATTCGCCCCTGTCAGCTTCCCCGGTCGCGACGTCCCGACGGCGCGCACCTTCATCATCGAAGAAGACGGCCGGCACTATGTCGCGGTCGCGGTGCTTGAATATGATCCGGGCGCGTGCCGCACGGATGAGGAAAGGGAGGGCGTCGAACAGATCGCGCGGCTCTACGAGAGATCGAAAGGCGGGCTCGAGCGAGGCGCTGTGGCGATCGAGCTCGATCCGGGCATAACAGCGGTGCAAACCAACCCGCCGACCCCGACCACCCCGCCAAGGCCCTTCCCTCCGACAAAGGCGTTCGACGACAGCAAGCAATGACGCCGCTCGGGCCGGCCGACCCTTCGAGGTCGGCGGCCGCCGAGCATCTGCTGCCAAGCGCGCACGCGGCCGCGGCCGACGCCGGGGTGACCCGGCTGGCCGAGCTGACCCGGCTCGACCGGCTCGGCCTTCCCGTCTGGCAGGCGGTACGGCCGATGAGCCGCGCGCTGAGCGTCCACCAGGGCAAGGGCGTCGCCGATGCCGATGCCCAGCTCGGCGCCCTGCTCGAGGCCGTCGAAAGCCATCATGCCGAGACCTTCGACGCGGACGGCCCGGTCTGCCGATTCGACGCGCTCCCGACCGAGGAGCGGGCGCCGGCGCTGTCCGACCTCGCGCGCGATCGCTATTCGCCGCCGGAGGCGGACCGGGACTATCGCTGGGTCGAAGGCCGAGACCTCGTCTCCGGCGGGCCGATCTACCTTCCGTTCGATCTGGTGTCGCTCGACCTGACCCGTGCCGTCCCGAGCCGCTTCGAGCGTTCGAGCAACGGCGTCGCGACCGGCGCCACCCTGGCGGAGGCGATCGCCGTCGCGCTTCAGGAGCTGATCGAGCGCGATGCCGTCATGGAGTGGCAGTCGCGCGGGCTGCTGGCGTGCACCGTGGATGTGCTGCGGCTCGAATCCGTGCCCTTCGCCTGGCTTCAGGAATGGCGCGGGCGGGTGGAAAGCGCGGGGGCCTATCTGCGCTTCTATCGCATCCCATCGATCGGCGGCACGCCGGTCTTCGTTTGCGAGCTCAACGATCTCGGCAAGGATGGCGCGCCCTATCGCGCGGTCCACGGCCGGGGCTGTCATGCGATCCCGGAGATCGCTTTGTTCAAGGCGCTTGCCGAGGCGATTCAGTCGAGGGCGACCTTCATCGCCGGGGCGCGCGACGACCTGCTGCCCTCGGCCTATGCCGGCCAGGGCCGCGCGACCGCGACGCTCGCGTTCGGCCTTCCGCTTGCACCCGGGATGCGCGGCGTCGAGTGGGACACTATCGAGCCGGGCCCGACCGGTCCGGAAGCGATCGCCGAGGCGCTGGCGCGAAGGGGATTTCCGCGCATCGCGGTGCTGGAATTGGGCAATCCCCAAGGCTTTCACGTGGTCAGGACGTTCGCGTTCGGGCTCGGGTCGATCAGCCGCCGCCGCCGCCCAACCCGGCTCCAATGACCGGGCCGCCGATCCTGGTGTTTGCCGGGCCGTCGCTGCCGAGCGCCATCCGGCCCGGCGATCCCTGCCTCGCATGGCGTCCGCCGGCCGCCGCCGGCGACCTGCTGCGGCTGCTTCGCGACCCTCCCGATATCGTCTGCCTCATCGACGGCTATTTCGATTGGAGGCCGGCGCCCTGGCACAAGGAGATCCTGCTCCTGATCGAAGCCGGCACGCGCGTGCTCGGCGCTGCGAGCATGGGGGCGCTGCGCGCCGCCGAGCTCGACCGGCACGGCATGACCGGCGTCGGCGAAATCTACCGCGCCTATCGAAGCGGCATGATCTGCGGCGACGACGAGGTTGCGCTGGTCCACACGCTCGAGGATCTGGGGTGGAAGCCGGTCAGCGAGCCGATGGTGGATGTGCGCGCCACCTTGCTGTCGGCGGTCCGGGCCGGGATCATTTCCGCCGATGCGGCGCGCGCGCTGCGCGACTCGGCGCGCGCAATTCATTTCAGCGAGCGCGACTGGCCGGCGATCGTGAAGCTCGCGTCCTGGGGCGGGCAGGGAGCAAGCGGCTTTTCGGCCTGGCTCGCGACCGGAATCGTGCGGCTGAAGCAGGCCGACGCGCTTCGATGCCTCTCCAGCGCGGTCGCCGAACGCAGGCCGCCCTCCCGTCGCGCCGCGGCGCCGGTGCCGCTGACATGCTTCGTCAAGGAACTGGCGGCGGAATGCGGGGTTGCCCTCAGGCCATCGCGTCAAGCTCGCGCTGCACCAGATCCATGAAATAGTCCTTCGACCCGTCCGACAAAGGATGGTGAAAACCGATCCAGCGCCGCAGCTCGTCCACGGACAATTCTTTCTCGCCAACCCAATGGGGTTCGATCGACGAAACCCAGGCGCGGAATGCCACGCCCGGTTCGCCCGGTCGCTGCGCGCCGGCGCAAAGCGCGGCGTAAAGGCGGGCCCAGAGCTTCTGTCCGCCCACCTTGCGGACCATTGAAGCCGCCTCGGCGGCTTCGCCCTCCAGCAGGCAAAGCAGGCAGCGGTCGGTATAATAAGCGTCGTCGGGAAACGGCTGAAGCAGCAGGCTGAGATCGAGCAACGAACGGGCTGCCTCCAGCTCGCCCAGATACAGCATTCCCGAAGCCACCTCGTTGAGCCTGACAGCGTTGTGAGGATTGAGCGCCAGCGCCCGATCGAAGCAGTCCCGCGCGGGCTCGCGTTCCTCGTGCCACAGATGACAGAAGCCGAGCACGGTATAGGCGTGGACATTGCCCGGATCGGCGGCGAGTCCGGCCTTGGCCATTTCAAGCGCGCGCGCGCGCTCGGCCGGCCCCGTCGAGCCGAGCCCGGTATAGCCGAAGTCGGTGTTGTAGAGCCTGACCAGCGGAGGATAAGCGAGGCCGAAATCGGGCCGTTCGGCGACCAGGTCTTCGAGCGCCGCCGCGGCGGCCTTGGCGTCATCGAAGCCGCGCATGGTCAACGACAGGCGCTTGGCGATAAGATAGCGGTCGTAGAAATCGCCGCTTTCGCCGGGCAGCCCCAGCGAGACGTCCTCGTCGACGGCGGGCAGCGCGGCGCCGATGATCCGCCGGACGATCCGCTCGACGCCGCCGGCGGTGCCGATGTCGGCCAGCGCCATGGTCTCGGCCCAGACGACGCGGCCGTCGGCCAGGCGCCGGGCGCGGGCGATGACCTTGACCCCGTCGCCGTCGGGCATCAACGTCGCCGTCAGCTGATAGTCGCGGTCGGCGGGCTCGCCGTGCGCCGTCGCCGCCTCGCGCTCGGGAC
>DASQFO010000386.1:0-2263 GCA_035633095.1 Allosphingosinicella sp.
ACGCCCTCGAAAGCCGCGGCCACAGGGTGACGCGGATCGACATGGACCGGAGCGTCGCCCAGCGGCTCGGCGAGGTAAGCCCCGACGTCGTCTTCAACGCGCTGCACGGCACGCCCGGCGAGGATGGGACGGTACAGGGAATGATGGACCTGATGGGCCTCAGATACACCCATAGCGGACTCGAGGCCTCGGTGATCGCGATCGACAAGGAGCTGACCAAGATGGTGCTGGTGCCGCACGGCATCCGCATGCCCGAAGGGACGGTCGTCGCCAGCGAGAGCCTGTATCAGGGCGATCCGCTGCCGCGGCCTTATGTGCTGAAGCCGGTCAACGAGGGCTCGTCGGTCGGCGTCGCCATCGTCAAGGCGGGGGGCAATCATGGCGATCCGATCGCGCGCGGGACCGAAGGGCCCTGGCTGCATTTCGAGCGGCTGCTCGCCGAGCCCTTCGTGCCGGGCCGCGAGCTCACCGTCGCGGTGCTGAACGACGAAGCGCTGGCGGTGACCGAGCTCCAGCCCAAATCGGGCTTTTACGACTATGACGCCAAATATACCGACGGCATGACCGAGCATGTCTGCCCGGCCGGGATTCCGGCCGATATCGCGGCCGCGGCGATGGACGTGGCCTTGAAGGCGCACCGAATCCTCGGCTGCGCCGGGGCCTCGCGCTCCGATTTCCGCTGGGACGACGATAAGGGCGAGGCCGGCCTCTATTTGCTCGAGATCAACACCCAGCCCGGGATGACCCCGCTGAGCCTGGTGCCCGAGCAGGCCCGCCTCAGGGGCATCGACTATGCCGAGCTGGTCGAACGGATCGTGGAGGCGGCGTTATGACGGCCCGGATCGCGAGGGGCGGGCGGGCAAACGCGCCGCGGACGAGGCCCAAGGCGCGCGGCAACCCGCCGCGCGGCGGCGGCGGCGGGCGCAAGGCGCGGCAGCCGGGCCTGCTCGAATCCTTCGGCTTCGCGCCCGGCGCGGCGCGGCGGATCGCCAGCTGGACGCTGGCCGCGCTCACCCTCCTGGTGGTCGTCGCGGCGACTTTCGCCTTCCGGCTGCCGCAGCTCGCCGGGCTCGCGATCGGCGAGGGCGTCGGCAAAGCGGGCTTCACCCTGAAGCGGGTCGAGATCACCGGCGCGCGGCGGGTCTCGCGGCTCGACATCTACAATGTCGCCTTCGACCAGGATTCGATGGCGATGCCGCTCGTCGACCTCGCCGCGACCCGCGCCCGCTTGCTCCAGTTCGGCTGGATCCGCGAGGCGCAGGTGTCGCGCCGGCTCCCCGACACCCTGATCGTCCACGTCATCGAGCGCCGGCCCGCGGCGATCTGGCAAAACAACCGGCAACTGACGCTGATCGACGGCGAGGGCGTGGTGCTCGAGCCGGTCCGGCTCGAGGCGATGCCCGATCTGCCGCTCCTGATCGGCCCCGCCGCCAACCGGCACGTCGCTTCGCTCGGAGCTTTGCTCGACGCGGTGCCGCGGCTGCGCCCGCAGGTCGCCGGAGCGACCTGGGTCGGGCGCAGGCGCTGGGATATACGCTTCCAGAGCGGCGAGGTGCTGACCCTGCCCGAGGGCAATGCGGCGGCGCTGCGCGCAATCCAGCGCTTCGCGATGATGGACCAGCAGGATCCCCTGCTCGGCCGCGGCTTCGCCCGGATCGACATGCGCGATCCCAGGCGCGCTTATGTCCGCATCTCGCGCGAGCCCGGCGCGCAGGTGCCGGCGCAGGCGCCGCCCGATCCGGGGCCGGTGCCGCACGACCTCTCAAGGACCATCTGAGAATGCGGCGCCCGCCCCAGCCCGCGACCCGCAATCTCGTCGCGGCGCTCGACGTCGGATCGGCCAAGGTCTGCGCGCTGATCGCCGAGCCCGGCGAGGACGGACGCTTGCGGATCCTGGGCACGGGCCAGCGCGAGAGCCGCGGCGTCAAGCGCGGCTTCATCACCGACATGGAGAAGAGCGAGACCGCGATCAGGGAATCGGTCGAGCAGGCCGAGCGGATCGCGGGCACGCAGGTCGACCAGGTCTTCGTCGGCTTTTCCGCGGGCGGCCTCGTCAGCACCATCGCCAGCGTCGAATCCAATGTCGGCGGCCGCCGCATCACCGGCGGCGACGTCGACGAATTGCTCGAGGCCGGGCGGCGCTCGATCAACCCGGAAGGGCGGACCATCCTCCATGCGCTGCCCGCTTATTACACGCTCGACGGCGTCGACGGCGTCAAGCAGCCGCGCGGCCTCTATGCCGAGAAGCTCGGCGTCGACATCC
>DASQFO010000387.1:0-1763 GCA_035633095.1 Allosphingosinicella sp.
AGCACCGCCAAGTTGTCGCCGCCGCGAGTGCGGACGGTTACGGCGGTCCCGGCCATCGGCGCCGGCCGGTGGTAGGGGCGGAGCCCGGTGGCGCCGCGGTTGCGGCGCAGCTGGTCGCTGATCAGCGCCACCTGGATCGCACGAAGCCGTTCCAGCAAGGCGGGATCGGCGGAAGGGGCGCTGGGGTTCTTGTCGATGCTCATGGCTCGGGGTCCTTTCAGCGCAGTTCTGCGACGGCGCGGGCGACGCGGGCGATGCCGTCCTCGAGGATCTCGAGCGAGGTGGCGATCGACAGGCGGAAATAAGGCGACAGGCCGTAAGCCGCGCCCGCGACGACGGCGACGCCGACGCTGTCGAGCAGGTAGAGCACGACGTCGCCGTCGGTCTCCAGAACCTTGCCATCCGGCGTCGTGCGCCCGAGGATGCCGCCGCAGTTCACATAGACATAGAAGGCCGCTTCCGGCAGGCGGCAGGACAGGCCGGGGATCGCCGACAGGCCCTCGACCACCCGGTCGCGGCGCTGGCGGTAGATCGCGACGCTCTCGGCCACGAAGCTCTGGTCGCCGTTGAGCGCCTCGACCGCCGCGGCCTGGCTGACCGAACAGGCATTGCCCGCCGATTGCGACAGCAGCGTGTCGAGCGCGCGGATCAGTTCGGCCGGGCCGGCGGCCCAGCCGATGCGCCAGCCGGTCATCGCATAGGTCTTGGAGACGCCGTTGATCGCGAGCGTCCGGTCGCGCAGTTCGGGCGCGGCGGCCAGCAGATGCGGCGCGGTGCCGCCCTCGAAGCGGATATGCTCATAGATGTCGTCGGTCATCACCAGCACATGCGGATGCCGGGCCAGCACCGCGGCGAGCGCCTGGTATTCGGCCGCCGAATAGGTCGCGCCGGTCGGGTTCGACGGCGAATTGAGGATCAGCCAGCGGGTCCGGGGGGTGACCGCGGCCTCGAGTTGCGCGGGCGTCAGTTTGAAGCCCTGCTGCTCGGGACAGGCGACCGGAACAGGCACGCCGTCGCAGGCCAGCGCCATGTCGGGATAGGACACCCAGTAGGGCGCCGGGACGATCACCTCGTCCCCCGCCTCGATCGTCGCGGCGAAGGCGGTGTAGATCGCGCTCTTCGCGCCGTTGGTGACGATGATCTCGCCGATTCCGTAGCTCAGGCCATTCTCGCGTTCGAGCTTGGCAGCGATGGCCTGGCGCAGCTCGACGGTGCCGGGCAGCGCGGTGTAGCGGGTGGCGCCCGCGTCCATCGCCCGGGCCGCAGCGGCGCGGATTGGCTTCGGCGTGTCGAAGTCCGGCTCGCCCACCACCAGATTCACGATGGAGCGGCCCTCGCGGCGCAGTTGGTTGGCGCGGTCCGCGGCGCTGGTGCTGGGGGAGGGCTTGATGCGGCGGACGCGCTCGGAGACGTGTATCGAACCCACGGTGCTTATCCAGTCATGTGAGGTTGGTCGGGTGACGGGACGGTACCCCCGGAGCGCGCCAGTAGCCAAGACGGGTTCCTTCTGCCTTTATAGGCGACACTTATGTGTCGATGCGCGACGCGACGGGGGGCGAAGGTGAATTTCAGGCGCCTGCAGTATTTCGTGAAGATCGTCGACGTGGGCAGCCTGACGCAGGCCGCTGACATCCTGCACGTCGCACAGCCGGCGCTCAGCCAGCAGATCGCGACGCTGGAAGCGGAGGTGCGCCAGCAGCTGCTGGTACGCACCAAACGCGGCGTAACCCCTACGGAGGCAGGCAATGTTCTCTATCGCCACG
>DASQFO010000388.1:0-5953 GCA_035633095.1 Allosphingosinicella sp.
CAAATATGCCCGCCGCTCCTCCTCCCACGCGCGCTCGTCGTGGATGGAGAGCGCATCCAGCTCCTCCGGCGTCGCACCCGCATCATCGACCCAATCCTTGAGCAGCGGCGAGCCGTTGATGACGTCGATGGCGAGCTTGCCCTCTTCATATTCGTACGGAAAATCGCGCCACAGGTCGTAGTCGGGATGAAGCCGGCGGATTGCCTTGAAGGCCAGCGCCTGGAGCCGCCAGGGCTTGAACGCCCCGTGGTCGTAGAACGGCCCTTCGGCGTGGATGTGGACACCGTTGCAGAGCCGGCCGGCATGCTTGTGGAAGCATGGCTCGAACGAGACCTCGCGTAGCGCGCACCCGTGCAGCCATTGCGGCGCCAGCGCGCGCATCTCGGCGATGAGGGCGCGGGCGTCGAGATCGGGGGCGCCGAACAGCTCGAGCGGGCGGGTTGTACCGCGTCCTTCCGACAGCGTCGTGCCTTCGAGCATCACCGTTCCCGCATAAGCGCGCGCCATGTTGAGGTTGGGCGCGTTGGGGCTGGGGTTGATCCAGACGCGCTCGCCGAGCGGCCAGCCGTGGCCGGGCGCTTCGTCGGGCCGCCATCCCTCCATCTCGATCACGCGATAGTCGACGTCGAGGCCCAGCGTATCGACGAACCACGCCCCGAGCTCGCCGAGCGTCAGCCCGTGCCGCATCGGAAGCTCCCCGGCGCCGACGAAGCTCTCCCAGCCGGGGCGCAAGGTCAGGCCCTCGACCGGCCGGCCGGCGGGGTTGGGGCGATCGAGCACCCAGACGGATTTGCCGTGCTGCGCCGCCGCTTCGAGCACGTAGCGGAGCGTGGTGATGAAGGTGTAGATTCGGCAGCCCAGATCCTGGAGGTCGACGAGCAGGACGTCGAAAATCCCCATCGACTGGCCGGTCGGGCGGCGAACCTCGCCGTAGAGGCTGAACACGGGAATGCCGTGCACCGGATCGGTGAAATCGGGCGACTCCACCATATTGTCCTGCTTGTCGCCGCGGAGGCCGTGTTGCGGCCCGAAGGCGGCGGTGAGGTTGAGTCCGCACGCGGCCAGCGCGTCGAGCGCGTGCGTGAGGTCTTCGGTGACCGAGGCCGGATGGGCGAGCAGCGCCACGCGTTTGCCCTGAAGCGGCGCGCGCAAGGCGGGGTCGGCGAGCAGGCGGTCGATGCCGAATTTCATGGGCTTTCCGCTGCCGGGAGTTCGAGCGCAAAGCAAGTTTCGTGATGGAAATCCGGGTCACCCGGCGGATGAGCCAGCGCCCAATAGGATTTGGCGCCGCCCCCCTCTTCGATGACTGCGGACAGGCCAAGGTGCCAATCCCGCTCCGGCAGGCCATCGATCTCGGCCATCAGAGCGAGGCCGTTC
Organism: Allosphingosinicella sp.; assembly: GCA_035633095.1. Taxonomy (GTDB): domain Bacteria; phylum Pseudomonadota; class Alphaproteobacteria; order Sphingomonadales; family Sphingomonadaceae; genus Allosphingosinicella. Next base: position 1,378 of record DASQFO010000388.1, read on the forward strand.
GAGCCCGACACGAACCGGATGCGAGGCTGACACCGGTCCGGAGCGTCGCCGATCGCGGCCCGGTAGCCGGAAAAACGATAGGCCGCCCATTGCGTCGAGGGCGAAAAATTGAACTCCAGATAGCCGTCCTCGTCCGCCGCCCGCAGGAACAGCTCGAAGCACATATGCCGCCAGAGACCCTCGGCGCGGACCGGCGCGGCATGATCGGGAATGAGGAGATCCCCGATATATCCGCCCAATTTATAGTGCAGCTTCAATCGTGCCGGATCGGGCCGGGAGAATTCGACGTGGATCCAGCTCACCGCTTCGCAGGTGGAGCCGGGATGGAGAATCAGCGTCTGGCGCACTTCAGCTCTGCCATGTAACGACGCGCCCCATGAGCGAATACCGGTCCGACCTCCTACGCCTGCTCGACGAACGCGGCTATATCCATCAGGCGACCGACGCGGCCGGGCTCGACGCGCTCGCGCAGGCGCAGGTGGTGCCCGGCTATATCGGCTTCGACGCGACCGGCCCCTCGCTCCATGTCGGCAGCCTCGTCCAGATCATGATGCTGAGGCGGATGCAGCAGGCGGGGCACAAGCCGATCGTGCTGATGGGCGGCGGCACCACCAAGATCGGCGACCCCTCGGGCAAGGACGAGAGCCGCCAGCTCCTGACGCACGAGCGGATCGGCGAGAATGTCGCCTCGATCCGGCGCGTGTTCGAGCGCTTCCTTATTTTCGGGGACGGGCCCTCGGACGCGATCATGGCCGACAATGCCGATTGGCTCGACGCGCTCGATTATATCCCGTTCCTGCGCGACATCGGCCCGCACTTCACGATCAACCGGATGCTGACCTTCGACAGCGTCCGGATGCGGCTCGACCGCGAGCAGTCGCTGACCTTCCTCGAATTCAACTACATGATCCTCCAGGCCTACGACTTCCTCGAGCTGTCGCGGCGCGCGGCGTGCCGGCTCCAGCTCGGCGGCTCGGATCAATGGGGCAATATCGTCAACGGCATCGAGCTCGGCCGGCGCGCCGACGGCACCCAGCTCTACGGCCTGACCACGCCGCTCATCACCACCGCGGACGGCGGCAAGATGGGCAAGACGGCAGACGGCGCCGTCTGGCTCAATGCGGACCAGCTCAGCCCATACGATTACTGGCAATTCTGGCGGAACACCCAGGACGGGGACGTCGGCAGGTTCCTGCGGCTGTTCACCGACGTGCCGCTCGACGAGATCGCCAGGCTCGAGGCGCTCGGCGGCGCCGAGATCAACGAGGCCAAGAAGGCGCTGGCCGATGCGGCGACGGCGATGCTGCACGGTGAGGATGCCGCCGCTGGCGCCGCCGACACGGCGCGCAGGACGTTCGAGGAAGGCGCGTCCGGCGACGCGCTGCCGACGCTCAAGGTCTCCGGTGCCATTTCACTGGTCGACGCCCTCGTCGGGCTAGGCATGGTCGGGTCGAAGAACGAGGCGCGGCGACTGATCGACCAGGGCGGCGCGCGCGTGAACGGCGAAGTCGCCAATGAGGACAGGACGGTCGCGGTCGCGGGCGAAGTCCGCATCTCCGCCGGCAAGAAGAAGCACGGCCTGTTGACCCTCTAGCCCCCTCTCAGCAACCCCACCGCCGCATCCCTCTCCATCAGATAGAGCAGCACCCGCGCGGCCCTGCCCCGCTCGCCTTCGAGCCCGCCATCGCGGTCGACCAGCAGCCTCGCGTCGTCCATCGCCATCGGCGCCAAGTCGGCGATCTGCTCCGGTGAAGCGAGGCGGAATTGCGCCTCGCCCGACTGCCTCGTGCCCAATATTTCGCCGGCGCCGCGCAGGCGCAGATCCTCCTCGGCGATGCGGAAGCCGTCATTGGTCTCGCGCATCAGGGTGAGCCTCGCCCGGGCGGTTTCGCTCAGCGCATTGCCGCGCAGCAGGAGGCAGATGCTGTGCGCCTCGCCGCGGCCGACGCGGCCCCGCAATTGGTGGAGCTGGGCGAGGCCGAACCGGTCGGCATGCTCGACAATCATCAAGGTCGCGTTGGCGACATCGACACCGACCTCGATCACCGTGGTCGCGACGAGAACGGCGATCGCCCCGCGCTGGAACGCGTCCATCACCGCGTCCTTGTCCGGCCCCTTCATCCGGCCGTGGACGAGGCCGACCTTGTCGCCGAAGCGAAGGCGCAGCACCTGCGCGCGCTCTTCCGCGGCCGCGAGGTCGAGCGCTTCGCTCTCCTCGACGAGCGGGCAGACCCAATAAGCCTGCTTGCCGGCGCCAATGTGGCGGCCGAGCGCGTCGACCACTTCGGGGAGCCGCTCGGCGCTCAGCACGCGGGTCTCGACCGGCTGGCGGCCGGGCGGCATCTCGTCGAGGCGGCTGACGTCCATCTCGCCATAATGGGTCAGCGTCAGGGTGCGCGGGATCGGGGTCGCGGTCATGACCAGGAGGTGCGGCGGCCGCTCGGCCTTCGACGCCAGCATCATCCTTTGCGCGACCCCGAAGCGGTGCTGCTCGTCGACCACGGCGAGCCCGAGCTTCCTGTATCCGACCGCCTGCTGGAAGATGGCGTGGGTGCCGACCAGGATGTGGATCGAGCCGTCGGCGAGGCCCATCAGGCAGGATTCGCGCGCGCGTCCCTTCTCGCGGCCGGTGAGGATGGCGATGTTGAGCGGGAGGCCGGCGAGCAGCCGCGACAGGGTGTCGTAATGCTGGCGGGCGAGGATTTCGGTCGGCGCCAGCATCGCCGCCTGGGCGCCGGCCTCGACCGCGCTCAGCATCGCCATCAAGGCGACCAAGGTCTTGCCCGAGCCGACATCGCCCTGGAGCAGGCGCAGCATCGGCACCTCCTGTTGGAGGTCGCCCTCGATCTCGGCCACCGCGCCGCGCTGGGCCGAGGTCGGGACGTAGGGCAGCCTGAGCTTATCGCGCAGGCTGCCGTCGCCTTTCAGCGGCAGCCCTTTGCGCCGGCGCGAGCTCGCGCGGACCAGCATCAAAGCGAGCTGATTGGCGAACACCTCATCATAAGCGAGCCTCTCGCGCGCCTTGGCCGCGGCCGGATCGCGATGGGCGGTTTCCAGCGCCTCCGCCCAGTCCGGCCAGCCTTGCTGCGCCTTCAGGCTCGGCTCGATCCACTCGCCCAAGGCTGGCAGCCGCGCCAGCGCCTGGCCGGCGAGGTCGCCGAGCCGGTGGTTGGTGAGTCCTTCCGACAGCGGATAGACCGGCTCGCGTTCGGGGATTTGTCCCGCCTCGGCGGGCTTCAGCACATAGTCCGGATGGACCATCTGCAATTCCTGCCCGTAGCGGTCGAGCCGGCCCGAGACGATCCGCGCCTCGCCGAGCGGGAGCTGCTTCTTCCCCCAGGCCGGATTGTTGAAATAGGTGAGCGTGACGTAATTGCCGGCCTCGTCCTCGGCGAAGATGCGGAACGGCCCGCGGCCGCCCTGACGGTAGTCGCGCGCGGTGACCGCGACGGTGATCGTTCGGCCCACGTCGGCTTCGTCCAGCGCCTCGACCTTTTCCCGATCGATCCAGCTCACAGGCAGGTGAAACAGCACATCGACGACGCGGTCGAGGCCGAGCTTGTGCAGCGGCTTGGCGAGCGCCGGCCCGATGCCCTTCAGCACCTCCACTTCGGCGAACAGCGGATTGAGGATGTCGGGGCGCATGACGGCACATGGTCTGCCCCAGATCGTCATTCCAGCGAAAGCTGGAATCTGACTGCCATTGCTGAAGCCCGAATAGAAAAAGGAGATTCCAGCTTGCGCTGGAATGACGGATAAGGACTGCCTACATCCAAATTGGTGCCGGCTTTGAGGAGGCGCGAGCGTGTCCAAGTGCAGGTTCTGCGCGAAGGTGCTTCGCTGGCTCGGCATGGAACCCAGGCTCAGTTGTGAGGCGATCCTGCGGTCGCACTGGAACGAGTCCGACGACTGGGAGCGGGCGCATTCGAACGATGACGAGCTCTGGTGGAAGGACTCCGACCGGAATCGCGCGCTGATCAACGAAGCCTATGGCCGCCAGGACGCCGACCCGGAGGGTGCTTTCACAATGTTCGTGGAGGCGGCGGAGGCAGGCTCGCCCCGCGCGATGGAAACGGTCGGATCCTATTACGAAACCGGGACCGTCGTGACGGCGGACTTCGACCAGGCCGCGTACCATTATTCCCGGGCGATCGGCGCCGGCTCATGGATGGCGACGATCGCCTATGCCCGGCTGCTCGCTACGCATGGCGATGTCGATAGATGTGAAGCTGTGCTGCGCGACGGCGTGGAGCTGGATTTCGTCCCCGCTCATTTCTGGTTGGCGTGGCTTCGCTATGAGCGCACCCCGACCCGCGCAACCTGCCGCGCGATCAGGCCCCTGCTGGACTACGCCGCCAATCAGGGTCATCCGGGCGCGAAGAAGACGCTCGGAACGCTGATGACGGAGGGAAAATTCGGTCTTCTTGCAATTCCAAAGGGTCTCAGACTCCTTTCCCAGACGATGCCGCCGATCCTGCGCGCCGACGCGGCGGCGGCCGCCAACCGCCTGAAAGGCCGGGCACTCGAGGCGGCGGCCCCATAGTCTGGCACAGGCTGAAGAAAAGCCGGACCCCCG
>DASQFO010000389.1:0-1817 GCA_035633095.1 Allosphingosinicella sp.
AACCGCTCGGACAGCGCGTGGGTCGTGCCGTCGAGCGTCACGCGCCGCTCCTGCATCGCTTCGAGCAAGGCGGCCTGGGTCTTGGGCGGGGTGCGGTTAATCTCGTCCGCCAGCAGCAGCTCGCGGAAGATCGGCCCGCGCGTGAGGGTGAACTGGCTGGTCTGGAAGTTGAACAGGTTCGATCCGAGGATGTCGCCGGGCATCAGGTCGGGGGTGAACTGGATTCGCCCGAAGTCGAGCCCGAGGCTGGCCGCGAAGCATTGCGCGAGGAAGGTCTTGGCCGTCCCCGGCGGGCCTTCCAGGAGAATGTGGCCCGAGGACAGGAGGGCGATCAGCATCAGCTCGACCGCCTCGTCCTGGCCGATAATGGCCTTGGCCACGTCCTGCCTGATGCCGTCCGCGAGGGCTTTGACGTCTGTCACGTTCACCGGATGATGTCCTTCTTCCATGAAAACAGGGCGCGCGCGGCGGCGGCCAGCGCATGGCGGTCGCTTGCCTGCGCGAGCCGGGCGGCGAGGTCGCTGAAATTGGGGCTGCCCGCGCGCGACAATTTGTCGAGATAGGCGTCGAGCTCGGCGCCGGTCAGCCAGGCGGGCGCGCTCGCGGTGCGGGCCGCGTCCAGCCGGACGATTTCGGCATAGGCCGCGCCCAGCCGCGCTTCGCGGCGCGCCAGCCGGATCAGGCCGGCGCTGTTCTCGACCAGAGCCGCCTTGCCGAGCGCGATCGCGCGCAGCTCGGGCCTGGGCTGGCCGAAGCGGACCGCGCCGTGCAGCCCGGCCAGCAACGCCGCTGCGACCAGAGCCAGGGTCATCACCAGGAAGGGCGGTTCGAAGGCGGTGCGCAACAGGCTCGGCTGGGCGCGCGCGCCCAGCGCGTTGACGCTGAGGTCGAAATTGACGCCCTCGGCATCGGTCCGGTTGAGGCTCTCGATCAGCGCCAGCGCCGCGCGCGCGGCTTCGGGATCCCTGAGACCGTGATTGTTCATGAGGTCCGGATCGGCGACGATGTAGTGCGGCTGGTCGCCGATCCGCGCGACCAGCGCGCCGCCGCCGGGAAGCGTCACCAGCGGCGTCAGGTCTTGCCCCTCGATCGTCTGCGGGAATTGCGGCACCGGCATGGCGAGCCCTTCGAGAATGTCCTGGCCGCCCGCCCGGGCGCGTCCCGCCGCGCCGTCACCGATCCGGAGCCGCACCGGCCGCTCCATGATGCGCTCGATCTCCATCCCCGCCACCGGGGCAAGGCCTCGCACCCAGCCGCGCCGCGCGGGATCGCGCGCGGTCAGCCATTTGGGCAGGATGATCATCGTCGCCTTGCCGTGCCGCCGGCCGAGCAGCCGGGCGAGATCCGCGGGCCGGCTCTGCGGCTCGATCGCGACGACGATCAGATCCTCGAGGCCGAAATCCTCCGGATCCTGGATCGTCGCGGTCTCGTGGAACCGGCCGACCAGGTCGACCAGCCCCTTGAACCCGACCGCCGACACCGACAGAGCGTGGGCGCGCCCGTCGCGGCCCGATCCGATGCTGCCGCCGAACGCGAGCAGCAGCAGCAGCGCCGCGAACGCGGCCAGCCCGGCCGCGATCAATCCGAAGACGAGCCGCGGGTTGAAGGGGTTGGCCGCTTTCATCCGCGCCACCCTTCGGCGAAGGCGAATTCCTCATAAGCCGAGCGGCAGTCGCGCCAGTCGTCGGCCGCGAGCGGCCGCGCGGCGAACAGGCTCCGCTCCACCAGCATCGCGATCCGCGCGAAGGCGGAGCGGGGCCGCTCGGGGAGGGCGGGAAGCGCGGCAATGTCGCGGCTGGTGAGCGCCGGCCGGACCA
>DASQFO010000390.1:0-1880 GCA_035633095.1 Allosphingosinicella sp.
CGCCGAGCCGCTGGGCACGCCCGAGCAGAAAGCGGGGCTGAGGCGGCGCCTGTCGGACCATGCCTCGGCGATCCAGGACGCGGACGTGCGCGAGCAATATCGATTTGAATTGCTCAAGCGGTTCAACGAGCTGACCCTGAAGGAGCACCAACAGCAGCCCTGGGTGCGGCGCCCAAGCGGGCGATTCGTGCCGCCCGCCCGCCCGACCTCGCCCGAAGCGCGCTCGGTCGGCCGCACCGGCCTCTCCCCGCAACTGGGGCGCGCGGTGCTCCAGGGCCTGGTTCGTTTTCCCGCTTTGATCGGGGAGCACGCCGAGGCGATCGCGGCGCTCCCGCTTGCCGAGCGCGACGCGGCGCGGCTTCGGGACCTGATGCTCGAATCGGCGATGGCCAACGCCGCGCTTGATCCGGAGGCCCTCAATACCATATTGGCCGACAGTGGCGGGGCTTCTCTGATCGAGGATTCCGGCCGGAAGCGAGGACTTGCGTTTTCCTTCACGCGACGTGATGCCGAACCGGAGCGCGCCTGCCGCGACCTGGCTCTTGCGATCGAAACGCTGGCGGCCCGGCCCGGGCTCGACGCGGCACTCGAAGCGGCCACCGCGCGTTTGAAGGACGAAGGCGACGAGGCGGCGTTCGCCGAGCAGCAGCGGCTCCTGGCCGCGCGAAGCGAGGCGGACCGGCAGCTGGCGACATTGTTCGAACCCGGCGGGGACTAAGGGCTTCGATTAGGATAAGGCGTATCGATGACGAAGACGAACACGGCGGAAACCGAGGAAAAGAACGAGGGTGGCGACGCGCCGCTCATCGACCTCAACGAAGCCTCCTTGAAGAAGCTGATCAGCCGCGCCAAAAAGCGCGGCTACATCACCTATGACGAATTGAACGACGCGCTGCCGCAGGACCAGATGTCCTCCGAGCAGATCGAGGACGTGATGTCGGCTTTGTCCGAAATGGGCGTCAATATCGTCGAGAATGAGGAAGCCGACGAGGATGCCGAGCCCGAGCCCGAAGGCGCGCTCGACGAGCCCGACGGCGCCGGCGAGACCTTCGTCCTCGAGAAGAAGAAGGAGACGGTCGACCGTACCGACGATCCGGTGCGCATGTATCTGCGCGAGATGGGCGCGGTCGAATTGCTCAGCCGCGAGGGCGAGATCGCCATCGCCAAGCGCATCGAGGCCGGCCGCGACACCATGATCTGGGGGCTGTGCGAAAGCCCGATCACCTTCAACGCGATCATCGAATGGTCGAACGCGCTCAACAACGGCATGATGCAGCTCAGAGAGATCCTCGACCTCGAGGCGATGCTCTCGAAGGGGCCGACGGCGGAGCAGGTCGAGAGCGCCGAGACCGACGACGACACGATTTCCGAATCGACCGCCGGCCCTTCCTTCAAGGAAGAGGAAGAGGTCGAGGAGGTCGTCGAGGAGGAGGACGAGGAGGACAGCCTGGTCGAGCGCCGGACGCCGCGCCCGGTCGAGGAGGAGGACGAGGACAACACGCTCTCGCTGGCCCAGATGGAAGAGGCGCTGAAGCCCGCCGCGCTCGACAAGTTCGCCGCGATCACCGGCCTCTACAAGAAATTCGCCAGGCTCCAGGCGACCCGCATGGGTTCGATGAGCGGCGGCCAGGAGTTCGCCGCCGGCGACGAGCGCAAATATCAAAGGCTGCGCGAACTGCTCACCGCGGAGGTCGAGAGCGTCCAGTTCCACGGCGCCAAGATCGAATATCTGGTCGACCAATTGTACAGCTACAACCGCCGCCTCACCACATTGGGCGGGCAGATGCTGCGCCTCGCCGAGCGCCACAAGGTGCCGCGCCGCGCCTTCCTCGAAGCCTATATGGGCCACGAGCTCGACGAGGGCTGGGCCGAGCGCGTCT
>DASQFO010000391.1:0-4496 GCA_035633095.1 Allosphingosinicella sp.
TCTCGACATCGTCAACCGACGAGCCCCAGCCGTGGAACTCGATCGTCCCCATCTGCACGCAGGCGAGTATGCCGGCGGCGTCCTCGACGTAGAGATAATCCTCCTTGTGCCCGTCCTTCTCGCGGATCGGCACGTGGTGGACATGGGCCCCGAAGCTGCCGCTGTCGTGCTTCTGGAAAAAGCATTTCTTCGCGCGCCCCTGCGGGCAGCGGACCAGGCTGATCGGACGGTTGGCGGACCACATCATCATCGGCGCGCCGACCGCGCGATAATAATCGGCGAGTTGGCCTTTGGTGGTCTTCGACTCGGGGTCGATGATTCGGTCCGGGCTGGTGATGACGATGCCGTCGCCGGGCGCGGCGGGAAGGGGCTGGGGCTTTTCTTCGACCACGTCGCGGGCGGGCTTGTCGCCGCGCAGGCCGAGGAAGCTCGCGTGACGGACGACATTGTCGGCGGTGAATTCGGCGAAAGCGACCTCGGCGACCAGCGCCGCCTGCACCCAATGGGCGCCGCGGGCTTCGGCGCGGGGCACGTCGACCGGCGCCTTGGCGACCGCGATCCGGTCGAGCTTCTTCCGAAGGTCGTGCTGGGTGGCGGCCGAAAAGCCGGTGCCGACCTTGCCGGCGTAGCGCAGCTTGCCGCCCTCGTTCACCGCCAGCAAAAGCGAACGGAAGCCGCGGCCTTTCTTGTCGCTTTGCGACCAGCCGATGATGACGAATTCCTGCCGCCGCGTGCATTTGACCTTGAGCCAGGCCTTGGTGCGGGCGCCGCGATAAAGCGCGTCGGCTTTTTTCGAGATGATCCCTTCCTGGCCGGCCGCGCACATCGCCTCGAACAATTGCTCGCCCTTGCCGATGATGTGGTCGGCGTAGAGGATGAACGGCGGAACACCCGGCCCGAGCAAAGCGGCGAGCCGCTGCTTGCGCTCGATATTGGGCAGCTTTTCGATCTTCTCGCCGTCGATCTCGAGCGCGTCGAACAGGAAAGCCGTGAGCCCCCGGCCGCCCTCCTTGATCGCCTGCTGGAGCGCGGAAAATCCGGTCTTGCCCTTGTCGTCGAGCGCGACGATCTCGCCGTCGAGCAGCGCGCTCTCGCATTGGATCGATGCGGCGGCCTCCGCGATTTCGGGGAACTTGTCGGTCCAGTCGAGGCCGCTGCGGGTGTATATCCTGGCCTCGCCTCCCGCGATGGCGAGCAGGCAGCGATAACCGTCATATTTCATCTCGTGCAGCCAGGCTGCGCCCGATGGCACGGCATCGACGAGCGTCGCCTTTTGCGGCTCGCGGAACTTGGGCATTGCGCTCCCGCGAAGGCGGGAGCCCAGTTTCGGCGTCCGACTGGGCCCCCGCGTTCGCGGGGGCGCCTTTGGTGCTTTCATCCCCTCGGCGATCTCGTTCATCGTCCGGCCGGTCTTGACCGACGTGAGGTACTTCTCCGTCAGCCCGGTCGGGCTCCCGGCATGCGCGTCGTCGACCTTCTTCAATATCCAGTTCTCGCCGCGCTCCTTGCCGCGCGGTTTTAGGCGGAACATCACCCATTCGCCCTTCATCCGCTCGCCCGCGAGGGTGAAGTGCAAATGGCCTTCCGCGATCGTCTTCCTGGGGTCCTTGTCGGGATGCGCGATCCAGGTGCCGCGGTCCCACAGCATCACCGTGCCGCCGCCATATTGGCACTTGGGGATCGTGCCTTCGAACGTCGCGTAGGAGAGCGGATGGTCCTCGGTGCGGACCGCGAGGCGCTTGTCGGCGGGATCGAGGCTCGGCCCCCGCGTCACCGCCCAGCTCTTCAGCGTGCCCTCAAGCTCGAGCCGGAAATCGTAATGGAGCCGGGATGCGTCGTGCTTCTGCACCATGAAGCGGCGGCTGTTCCCCTTTGCCACCTTGCCCGCCGGCTCCGCCGTCTTCGCGAAGTCGCGCTTCTTGTTGTAGGTGGCGAGCGGATCGGCCTTCCGCGCCATGCTAAGAGACCCGTTCGCCCTGAGCTTGTCGAAGGGCCTTCCTTCCCCCTTTCAAGCCCGAACAGAAGGAAAGGGCTTCGACAGGCTCAGCCCGAACGGGAACAAGGGTGTTCATGCCCTCTTCCTGACCGGCGCGGCCTTCTTCGCCGGCGCTTTCCTCGCCAGCGGCTTATTCTCCGCCGCCCCCGCCTTCGCGCCCGGCTTCTCGATCGATTTCTTGAGCGCCGCCATCAGGTCGATCACGTTGGAGCCGCGCTTGGGCAGGGCTTCGTCGTCGGCTTCGATCTTCGCGCCCTTCGATTTGCGTTTCTTCTCGATCAGCTCCTTCAGCGCGTCGACATAACGGTCGTGGAATTTGGAAGGGTCGAACCTGGCGGCCTTCTTGTCGATCAGCGCCTCGGCCAGCTCGAGCATCTCGGCGTCGGGCTTGGCATCGGGAATGTCGCGGAAATAGCCCTGCGCCTTGATGACCTCGTCCGAATAGCGAAGCGTCTCGAGCAGGATGCCGCGCCCGCAGGGCTTGAGGCTGACGATATATTCGCGGCCGCGAAGGGCGAGCTGGCCGAGGCCGACCTTCCTGGTCTGCTTGAGCGCCTCGCGCAGCACCACGAACGCCTCCTCGGCGAGGTCGTCGGCGGGGACGACGTAATAAGGCCGCTCGTAATAAAGCGGGTCGATCTCGTGGGCGTCGACGAACTGGGTGAGCTCGAGCGTCTTCTTGCTCTCGAGCTTGACCGCCTCGAGCTCGTCGTCGTCGAGCAGGACGTAGCTGCCCTTGCTGACCTCATAGCCCTTGACGATTTCGTCGGGGTCGACCGCGCCGATCCCGGGCACGACCTTCTCATATTTGATCCTCTTGCCCGAAGGCTCGTGGATCTGGTTGAACGCCACGGTCGCGCCCGAACGCGTCGCCGAAAAAATCTCCACCGGGATCGAGACCAGGGCGAGCCTGATCTGTCCCTTCCAATAAGGCCGCGCGGCCATGTGCTCGTCTCCCGATCGTATCGCGGCCGATTCAATCGACGGGAGAGGGGAGGGTTCCGCCGCGCGGCTCTAGCAGCGCCCGCGCACGTCCGGTTTCGTGGCCCTGCCGCGGTTCCAGGATGCGGCCATTTGCGGGGGGCAAGCCGACGCCTGCCCCGGGGATGGAGCGTCCCTAGGGCTTGCGGAGCTGCGCCTGGCTCAACAACCAGGCGGCCAGCGCCAGGATGAGCATGGCTGTGCCCAGCACGAGGCCGACCACGATCAGCCCGACCAGGAGGCCGGAAAAGTCGCCGCTGTCATTGCCCGCCCCGATCGAGTTCATCACCAAGCCGGCCGCCGCGACCGCGAAGCAGATCGGCGCCGCGATCAGGCCGAAGCGCATCCGGCCCCGGTAAAAGTCCTCGTTGACGATGATCTCGCGCGCAAGCACCCGCCTGTAATGTTCGAGAATTCTGGCACCGTCGGCGCCGGCGAGACGGGAGACGGGGAGCCGCAGCACGCCGACCGACGTGCGAACGCTGAACCGGTTCGCCCAGGTCGTCACGGTCACGAACTCGATCGTGGGCGGCCCCTCGGAAAGCATGCCGACGCGGGTGAACTTGAACATGCCGGTCGTGACGAGCGCAAAATAGGTGTCGCCCACGAGAACGCCGTCCGCGACGAAGATGATCTCGAGACCCGGCGGCGGCATTTCGCGCGGCGGGGTCCAGACGTTGAGATACTCGCCCCCGTGCGCGTTTCGGGCATTGTCGATCACCGCGAATTCGGCGAGCTCGGCGGCGGTCACGGTCCAGCGCCCGATTTCCTTCTCGCCGCGCCGGATGGCCGCGAAGACCTTCATGCCGCGCCAGAAATTGTATATCGCGGCCGGCCCGAGGATGGCCGGAAGGAGCGCGAGGCCGACCTTCAAGGCCGAGCCGAGTGTCTCCTTTTCTTCCGCGCGCATCTCATATGCGCCCCAGGCGACGAAAGCCCAGGCCACGAGGGTGACCGCTACGCAAATCTGGAAGTTGCGCCGGGGATTGCGAAGGCCGGGGTCGTTCAAATCGTCCCTCCTCGCCGGGGCGGCCAGCTTACACGAAGGCGCGTCGGGCGAAAGCGGATAAGCCGCCTCCGGCCAAAATCAGCCTTTCGCTAAACCGGGATCTCCGTCGTATACTTGACCTGCCTCAACGCGAAATTGCTGGCGGCATTCGCGACGCTCGGATGCGCCAGCACGCCGCGCATGATGAAGCGGTCGTAATCGGCGACGTCCTTGACCGCGATGCGCAGCAGATAATCCCATTCGCCCGACATCGCGTAGCATTCGACGATCTCTTCGCGCGACTGGATGAACTGCTCGAACTCGGCGCGCGCCTCCACCGTCTGCCGCGTCATCCGGACCTGGCACAGCACGTTGACGCTGCGGCCGAGCCGGCCGGGGTCGGCGAGGCGGACCGAGGCGCCGAGCACGCCCTCTTTTTCGAGGTTGCGGACGCGGCGCCAGACCGAGGCCGCGGAGGCGCCGACGGTCTCCGCCAGAGCGGCGTGGCTAAGGCTGCCGTCGCGCTGCAGC
>DASQFO010000392.1:0-2049 GCA_035633095.1 Allosphingosinicella sp.
AGCTCTGGCCGAGCGGCGCCGGGGCGGGTGTCGTCGTTTCATGCACCGGCCCCGCCGGCCGGATGCGGCTGGCGGCCCCGGCCGCGGGCGCGGCGAGGGCGGCCGGCGCGAGCGCGGCTTCGCGGCGCTGGCTGGAGGCGACGGCGTCGGCCACCGCGGCGGCGCGCGAGCGGGCCTGGGCGGGGATGTCGCCCCCCTCACGTCCGACGGCGGCGATGCGCGTCCCCTCGGTCCCGAGCAGCGCCGAAACCTGCGAAGGCGCGACGCGCCAGGCCGGCGGCAGGCGGAAGCCCAATGCGACCCGCGCCGCGCCGTAAAGGATGCCGAGCAGGACCAGGCCGAACAGCAAGGTGGCGACGAACAGCTCGACCGCCGCGCTCGGAACCGCCAGGCCGGCGTAACGCTGGCTGAGCAGGCTCGCGAGCCAGGGCTCGAGAAGCGCCAGCTCGACGCCGAGCGCGATCGCCGTGCCGAGCGCGCCCAGAGCGGCGCCGGCGAGCACGCGTATCCAGCCTTCGAACAGCCCCCGCGTGCCCTCGAAGAGCAGGAAGGCGACGAAGAAAGGCCCGAGCGCGAGCAGCAATCCCGCCGTCAGCCGGACCGCGGCGAGCGCGCCGAGGGCGCCGGTCAGAAACGCGATGCGGGCGCCGCCCAGCGCCCAGCTGTCGAAGCCGGGGAACATCTCGGGCGTCGCGCCCGGCGTCGCCACCGGCATTCCTCCCGGGCGGCCCGGCGCGGCGGTCGGCGCGATCAGCCGGCCGGTGCCTTCGATCGCCAGGAGCTCGAACATCCGGTCGGAAACGGCCAGGCGGTCGGCGAGGCCTCCGCCTGCTCCGGGCAGCCCGGCCGGCCGGCCGACAGCGGCGGCGAGCTCCGCGGGGCCGCGCAGCGCGACATCGTAGATCAGGGTGCGATAGGCGGTCCAGCTCGTCGCCAGCGCGAGCACGATGCCGATCTTGACCAGAGCGAGGACGCCGTCGCGGACGCTCGGGCTCTGGCCGAACAGCAGCCGGTAACCGAAAAAGGCGACGAACAATGTGAGCAGCCCGGTCAGCACCAGCGACAGGGTCGATCCCGGCGCGGCCAGCGCCTGATAGCCGCCGGCGCCGATCGCCTGCGCCTGGCAGTCGACGAAATCGAGCATCCGGCGCACGAAGGCGGCGCCCTGCGGCGCGGCGGGGCAGATCGCGATCATGCCCGCTCCATCAGGCGCGGAATCCACGCCTCGGGATCGTCGCCGGTCTCGGCCCGGATCTCGTCGAGCAGCCTGACCGTGCGTTCGCGCCCCGACAAGATGGTCAAGAGCCTATGCTCGCCGGTCAGGTTCAGCCGCGCGACCACGCTCTCGGCGCCGTGCTTGACGAGGAAGCAATGGGCGTTGTCGGGGAGCGTCCGGATAAGCTCGAACTCGTGCGGAGTGAGGCCGAAGCCCTCGATATAGTCGGCCGCGCGGGCCTTTGGATTGGCCATGAAGATCTGGGTCGCCGCCTGCTCGATGATCGCGCTGGCGATGCGGCTCTCGAGCGCGTCCTGCGCGCTTTGCGTGGCGAAGGCGACGATGCCGTTCCTCTTGCGGATCGTCTTTTCCCAATCCTTGATCCGGCGCACGAAGACGTCGTCGTCGAGCGCCTTCCAGCCTTCGTCGACGACGATGATCGCGGCGGAACCGTCGAGCCGCTCCTCGACCCGGTGGAACAGGTACATCATCGCCGGCGTGCGCATCGCCGGATCGTCGAGGATCGAGGTGATGTCGAAGCCGACCGCCTCGGCGGTGAGGTCGATCAGGTCGCGCTCATTGTCGAACAGCCAGGCGCGCTCGCCCTCGCCCCACCAGGGGCGGAGCCGCGCCCAGAGATCAGCGCCGTGCGGCCGCTGCCCGCCGCGGAAGAGATCGGCGAGGTGGCAGAGCCGGCGATGCTCCCCGGGCTGGCCGAAATTGGCGTCGACCGCATCCTTGATCCGCGCCGTCTCGTCGATGTCGGCGCCGCCGGCGAGCAGCGACAGCCAGTCGATCAGGAACTGGCGGTTGACCGGGTTGTCGTCGAGCTG
>DASQFO010000393.1:0-3902 GCA_035633095.1 Allosphingosinicella sp.
CGCCTGCAAGGTGCCGCCGAGCTCGCGCACCGGCGCGGGCATCAGAGTTGCGGTTCTCGACACCGGCATGGACCTCAACCATCCCGACTTCGCCGGCCGTCAGTTCGTCACCGCCACCTTCGTCAACCAGCCGGTCCAGGATCTCAACGGCCACGGCACCCATTGCATCGGCACTGCCTGCGGCCCGCTCGCGCCCCCGGGCACGACGCCGCGCTACGGCATCGGCCACAAGGTGTCGCCGATCTACGTCGGCAAGGTGCTGACGAACGCGGGCACCGGATCGACGGGCACCGTGCTCGCCGGCATGAACTGGGCGGTTGCCAACAATTGCACGGTGATCTCGATGTCGCTCGGCGCACCGGTCCCGGTGGTGGCGGCCTATACCGCCGCCGGCCAGGCAGCGCTCAACAAGAAGCTTCTGATGGTCGCGGCGGCGGGCAACAACTACTGCCAGCCGACAGGCGCTCCTGCCAATTCACCTACAATCATGGCGGTCGCATCGCTGGACAAAAATCTAGCGCCCTCGAACTTTTCGAATTGCGGCAAGCTCGAGATAGCGGCGCCGGGCAGGGACGTCTTTTCCAGCTGGCCGATGCCCCTCCGCTACAAGACGATCAGCGGCACCAGCATGGCCACGCCCCACGTCGCCGGCTGTGCGGCGCTGTGGGCCCAGAGCAGCGCGAGCTTGCGCGGCCAGGCGCTTTGGAACAAGCTGCTGGCGACGGCGAAGCTGCTTCCCTATCCGCCGACGAAGGTCGGCAGGGGGCTTGTGCAGGCCGCGCCGTGATGCGCTGACGCGCTGCACGGGCGGGTCGCTCGGCAAGGAGGTGCAGATGGCTGGGCAACAGCGTTGGGTCGTGACACTGTCGGGCGACCGCCCCCTCGCGGATCTCCGCGCGGACCTGGCCGGCGCCGGCTTCAAGGTCGATCGGGAGCTGGGCGCGATCGGCGTCGTTACCGGCAGCTGCGACGATGAGGCTGCCGGCAAGGTGCGGTCGGTTCGCGGCGTCACGGACGTGTCGAAGGACATGCCGATCGACATCGGGCCGCCCGATTCGCCGACGACCTGGTAGGCGCCCCCGAGGGTCCGTACGGACCCTAGATCAGCAGCACCGTCGCGAGGCTCAGGAACACGCCCATCGAGGCGACGTCGCTGGCGGTGGTGAGGAAGATGCTCGACGCGGTCGCCGGGTCGGCGCCGAAACGCTTCAGGGCGACCGGGATGAGCGCCCCGGCAATGCCGGCCACCGTGCAGCTCACCGCCATCGCGAAGAACACGACCATGCCCATCACCCAGGGTTGCGCCTCGCCCTGCTGGGTCGCGTAAAAGGCCATGCCGGCGCCGGCGGTGAGGCCGACAAGGAGGCCGTTGCAGAGGCCGAGCATTCCTTCCTTGGCGACCAGCCGGCCGACCAGACCGGGCTTCAGCTCGCCGAGCGTCATCCCGCGCAGCGTCACCGCGAGCGCCTGGCATCCGGTATTGCCCGTCTGTCCGGCCATCACCGGCAGGAACACCGCGAGGATGACGAGGCGGCTCAGCGTATCCTCGAAGACGCCGACTACGGCCGCGGCGACGAAGGCGGTCAGAAGGTTGATCTGGAGCCAGGGATGGCGCAGCCTGAGACTGCGCGTCAGCGGGGTCGCCAGCCTTTCCTCCTTCTCGACGCCGACCATCTGGCCGGCCTGGGCGGAGATTTCGATCGCCTGCTCGGCGAACAGTTCCTCGCCGCGGATCAGGCCTTTGAGGACGCCGTCCGCATCGGCGACCGGATAGACCGGGAAATGCTTGCTGATCGCCGCCTTGAGCGCGTCGGCGAGCGGCATCGTCTCGGTGAGCCAGAAGATTTGGGTCAGCATGATGTCTTCGAGCCTGGTCTCGGGCGTGGCGAGCAGCATGTCGCGCATCACCACCACGCCCTCAAGCTTCCCTTCGGCGTCGGTGACGTAGCAATAAGTGATCACCGCCGCCTGGGTCAGCTCGCGAAGCGCCTCGACCGTCTCGGCGACACTCATCTCGCGGGTGAAGACTCCGATCGGCGGCGACATCAGCTCGCCGACGGTCGCGGCGTTGGTGAGCGGCGTGGCGGTCAGCGCGGGCGGTTGCTCGGTCATGGCCAAGGCATGGCCAATCGCGCGCTCCGGCGCAATAGGGGGTGCATCCGCGGGCCTGCGTTGATAACCAGCGCCTCATGACGCGCTTCTTGCCGCTGGCCCTGCTCGTCTCGCTCGCCGGCTGCGCCGGGCACGTCGCCGACTATGTCGGGCCGCGCGCGGGCATCGTCTCGCCGCAGCTGATCCGCTACGGGCTCAGCCTCGATCAGTCTCGCTGCGTCGGCGAGCAGCTTGGGCTCGCGCTCAGGCCGTTGCAGCTGCGGCTGTTCGCGCGCGCCGCGGGCGCGGTGCAGCGCGGCTATTTCGAGCCCGCGCGGCTCACCATGCGCGATCTGCTCTGGGTCGCGACGTCGATGGGCGACCCCGGCGTGGCTTCGGCGCTCGAGCGCGCCAATGCCGGCTGCGGCGTGGCGATCGTGACCGGCGACGCGCCGCCGCTCGCGGTCCCGGCCGCGGCGCCGGCCGCGCCGCGCGCCTCCGCCTGGCTCAACCTCGGCGCCGCCGGCTCGGGCCAGTCGATCGCGATCGACGCATCGACCATCGAGCAGGAGGGGAGGCAACGCTCGGCCTGGTTCCGGCTGACCGATCCAGGGGCCGCGCCCAGCCCCGATTCGTTCCAGCTCGACATCGACTGCGCGCGCCGCACGATCAACCCCAAGGCGCGGCGGCGCCGCGACGCCGCCGGCGCGATCGCCGATTATCGCGAATATCCCGCCAATCCGCTCCCGGTCGAAGGCGGCACGGTGATGGAGATCGCCTTCCTGTCGCTCTGTACCTGAGCCGCGGCTTTCGCCAATCCCGCTTCGGCACATTAACCAGAAACCGCAGTAGAATCGCGATCTTGGCCGAGTGACGGTTCCGGGGCATTCGGTCGGGATGATCGCGACCAGTCTCATCGCCCTGCTCGCTGCGGCGCAAACCAGCACCGCGTCGCTCGGCGTCGGCGCCACCGTCGTCCGGCCCGCGGCCCAGCCCGTGGTCGCGGTCGCGCGCGGGACCGTCACCGTCAGCAACGCCGGCAACGTGATCGTCACCGCCGAGGGCGCCACCCTGAGGCGCGCGAATGACGGCACGATCCTGGTCACCCCGGGCCGCGCCGGCGCGATGACGATCATTCTCACTTACTGACTCCATTGGTGCGCCGGCGCAGGCGGTGCTAGGCTGGCGGCGCAAAGGGGGAGGTCGTTCGATGAAACCGTTCACGACGCTCGCCATCGCCGTTTTCGCGCTGATCGCGCTCGTCCATCTCTACCGGCTGATCCGGCCCTTCGCGATCGTCGTCGACGGCGCGGTCGTGCCGCAATGGGCGAGCTGGCTGGGCCTGATCGTCGCCGCCGGGCTGGCCTTGATGCTCTGGCGGGAATCGCGGCGCTAGCTCAGGCGAGCCGTTCCGGCACCGCCAGCGCTTCGAGCCTGAGGGTGGCGCGCGGCGCGACCGCCTCCCACGGGAACACATACCATCTCTTGTCCGCGTCGCGGTCGATCTCGCTGCCGCGATATTCGGTTTTCGCCTTGGAGCGGATGTTGTTGACGAGCACGGCGACGCGAAGCGCGGCCGGATCGCCGCTCTTGGCGTCGACCGCGGCGCGCAGATAGGCGATCGTGCTGCCCGAATCGTTGATGTCGTCGACGATCAGGATCTTGCGCCCGTCGCGTATCTTCGCGGCGAGCTTGTCGAGCAGCTCGTCGCCGAAGCCGACCTCGCCCGAGCTGTGATCGACCGAGAGCATCGCGATCCCGGTCCGGTGCGACAAAAAGGCCGCCGGCACCAGCCCGCCCCGCCCGATCCC
>DASQFO010000394.1:0-1790 GCA_035633095.1 Allosphingosinicella sp.
CGGCGCCAAGGTGCAGATGGCGGCCGCGGCGGCGCTGGTGCTGCTGCTTGGCTGGACGGCGGTCGCGACGGTCACCGCGTTTCGCGTGATGGACAGCGACGTCGCCCGCATGGAGCAGCAGGTCGACGAGATGCAGGCCGAGGTCGCCGCGATCCGCGTCGCCGTCAACGAGCGCGCCGCCCAGCTCGAGCGCCGCCAGGCTTTCCTCGCCACCATGCTCTCCGGCAATGCCAGCGCCGGGCAGCTTTCCCGCCAGCTGCCTCAGGCGGTCGCGGCGCCGGCCAATGCGGCCGCGCTCGCCATGACCCGGGGCTTCGACCGGGTCGACGCGATGCAGGTGGCGCTCGCCGACCGCGCTCAGGCGATGACCCGCCAGCGCTATAGCCGGACCGCCGGCGCGCTGCGCGCCATGGGCTTCGAGCCGGCCCGCTTCCACGTCGCCGCGGCGATGGGCGGCCCGTTCGAGCCGGTCTCGGGCAGCGCCGACAATGCCGATCCGCGCTTCCGCGCGCTCTTCGCCAGCTGGCGCGCGCTCGACCAGCTCGAGCAGGGCGCGGCCTCGATCCCGTCGGCCCGCCCCATCGCCAACGCCAATTTCACGTCCGGTTACGGCGTCCGCTCCGATCCCTTCCGCGGCCGCGCCGCCATGCATGCCGGCATCGACCTCGCCGGCCCGATCGGCACCCCGATCTACGCGACCGCCGACGGCATTGTCGGCCGCTCCGAGCACAATAATGGCGGCTACGGCAATCTCGTCGAGATCAATCACGGCCAGGGCATCCAGACCCGCTACGGCCACCTTTCGCGGCGCATCGCCCAGCCGGGCCAGCGCGTCCGCCGCGGCCAGCTGATCGGCCTGATGGGCTCGACCGGCCGCTCGACCGGCAGCCACCTCCATTACGAGGTCCGCATCGACGGCCGCGCCGTCAATCCGATCCCCTTCATGCAGCCGTCGAACAGCCTCGCCGCTTTCGAGCGCCCGGTCGCCGTCGGCGGCCCGACCGGCGGCCAGCGCTGACCCGCTTCACAGCCTAGGGAGAGGCCTCAAAGGGCCGAGGGCCCCGCCGGCGACGGCGGGGCCTTTTTTGGCGCGGTAAGGGGACAGTCACTTTTCCGCACGGCAGGACAGAACCGAATGCGACGTGCGCAAAAGTGACTGTCCCCATTCGGACGCTATTTCCCGCGCTTCTGCCGATGCTCCGCCAAATCGAGCACGCTGTTGGTCTCGCCCTCGGGCATCAGGCCGAGCCGGCGGGCGACCTCCTGATAGGCTTCGGCCTCGCCGCCCAAATCGCGGCGGAAGCGGTCCTTGTCGAGCTTCTCGCTGGTCGTCGCGTCCCATAAACGGCAGCCGTCGGGGCTGATCTCGTCGGCGAGGATGATCCGCGCGAAATCATTCTCCCAGAGCCGGCCGAACTCCAGCTTGAAGTCGATCAGGCGGATGCCGATCCCCGCGAACAGGCCGCACAGGAAGTCGTTCACCCTGATCGCCATGTCGGCGATGTCGTCCATCTCCTCGCGCGTCGCCCAGCCGAAGGCGGCGATATGCTCGTCGGCGATCATCGGGTCGTTGAGCGCATCGTCCTTG
This sequence comes from Allosphingosinicella sp., assembly GCA_035633095.1. GTDB lineage: Bacteria > Pseudomonadota > Alphaproteobacteria > Sphingomonadales > Sphingomonadaceae > Allosphingosinicella. Next base: position 1,589 of record DASQFO010000394.1, read on the forward strand.
TAATAATATTCGATGATCGTGCGGGGGAGCTGGGTGCCCTCCTCGATGCCGAGCCGCTGCGACAGCGTGCCCGCCGCGACGTTGCGGACGACCACTTCGATCGGGATGATCTCGACCTGGCGGATCAGCTGCTCGCGCATGTTCAGGCGGCGGATGAAATGGGTCTGGATGCCGATCGCCCCAAGCAGGGTGAAGATATGCT
>DASQFO010000395.1:0-6937 GCA_035633095.1 Allosphingosinicella sp.
AGCGCGCGGCGCAGCCGCCGCATCGCGCCGGCGCGGGTGGTGCCGTGGACGATGAGCTTGGCGATCATGGAATCGTAATAGGGCGGCACTTTGTAGCCCGCATAGAGTCCGCTATCGACCCGCACGTTCATGCCGCCTGGCGCGTGATACTGTTTCACCGTGCCGGGGGAGGGCGCGAAGGTCCTGGGATCCTCGGCGTTGATCCGGCATTCAATGGCGTGGCCGCGGAATTGGACGTCCTGCTGGCGGAGCGTGAGCGGATGGCCTTCGGCGATGCGGATCTGCTCGCGGACGAGATCGAGGCCGGTGATCGCCTCGGTGACCGGATGCTCGACCTGGAGCCGGGTGTTCATTTCGATGAAATAGAATTCCCCGCCCTCGTAGAGGAACTCGATCGTGCCGGCGCCGCGATAGCCCATATCGGCCATCGCCTTGGCGACGAGGCCGCCCATCTGCTCGCGCTGCGCCGGCGTCACCGCTGGGGAAGGGGCCTCCTCGAGCACCTTTTGGTGGCGCCGCTGCAGCGAGCAGTCGCGCTCGCCGAGATGGATGGCGTTGCCCTTGCCGTCGCCGAAAATCTGGAACTCGATGTGGCGGGGGTCGCCGAGATATTTCTCGATGTAGACAATGTCGTCGCCGAACGCGCTCTTCGCCTCGGAACGGGCCTGGCCGATCTGGGCTTCGAGCTGGTCGGGGGAGGTCACCACCTTCATGCCGCGCCCGCCGCCGCCCGCGGCCGCCTTGACGATCAGCGGATAGCCGGTTTCGGCCGCGATCTTGCGGGCTTCCTTGATACCCTCGATCGGGCCGTCGGAGCCGGGGACCAGCGGCAGGCCGAGCCGCGCCGCGGTGCGCTTGGCCTCGATCTTGTCGCCCATCGTGCGGATATGCTCGGGCTTTGGGCCGATCCAGATGATGTCGTGGGTTTCGACGATCTCGGCGAATTGGGCATTCTCGCTGAGGAAGCCGTAGCCGGGATGGATGGCGTCGGCGTGGCTGATCTCGGCGGCCGAGATGATCGCGGGAATGTTGAGATAGGATTCGCTCGCCGGTGGCGGGCCGATGCAGATCGCCTCGTCGGCGAGGCGAACGTGCATGGCCTCGGTGTCGGCGGTCGAATGGACGGCGACCGTCTTGATGCCCATTTCATGGCAGGCGCGATGGATGCGGAGCGCGATCTCGCCCCGATTGGCAATGAGGACCTTTTCGATCGCCATCCGGGCTACTCGATGATCGCCAAGGGCTGCTCATACTCCACGGGCTGGGCATCCTGGACGAGGATCTCCTTCACGGTGCCGGACCTGGGCGCGGTGATCGGGTTCATCACCTTCATCGCCTCGATGATCAGCAGAGTGTCGCCCTCGCTGACCTTGGCGCCGGCCGTGACGAACGGCGCCGCGCCCGGCTCGCCCGCGAGGAAGACGGTGCCGACCATCGGCGACTTGACCGCGCCCGGATGATCGGTCGCGCCCGCTTCGCCGCCGTCCGATGCGGGCGCGGCGGGCGCCGGCGAGGCGGAAGCGGCGGCGGCGGGCGCGCGGCTCGGCACGGCGGCCGCAGCGCCGATCTTGCGCTTGACGACGATCCGGCGGCCATTGTCCTCGACTTCTATCTCGCTGAGGTCGTTCTCGTCGAGCATCCTGGCCAGCTTCTTCACCAGGTCGGTGTCGACCCGCATGGCCTCCTCGGAACCTTTGTCTTCGCTCATCGGAACCCCTTTTTCCGTTGCCGTTCGTCTGTCAGAGACGGGCGGCCGCGTCCAGAGCAAGCTCATAGCCGAGCGCGCCGAAGCCGGCGATCGTTCCTGCGGCCGCCGGGGCGATCAGCGAGCGGCGGCGGAAACTCTCGCGGGCCTGCGGATTGGAGAGATGGACCTCGATCACCGGCACGGTCACCGCCCTGACCGCGTCGTGGAGCGCGACCGAGGTGTGGGAGAAGCCGCCCGCGTTGAGCAGGACCGCTTTGGCGCCCTTCGCCTGCGCCTCGTGCAGCCAGTCGATCAGATGGCCTTCATGGTTCGACTGGCGCATGTCGATGGCGACGCCCAGCGCCCTTGCCTTGTCCTCGAGCCGGCCGGCGATGTCGTCTAGCGTATCGGAGCCGTAGATTTCCGGCTCCCTCAGGCCAAGCAGGTTGAGATTGGGCCCGTTCAGGACGTAGATGGTTGGTGGCGCCGCCATGGCGCGCTCCTATATGACGCGCGTCCTCCAAGCGCAAAGGCAAGGCACGCAAATGGTTCACGACGGGATGGTCTCGATCAGGGTCAACGGCGTTCACCGCCGGGTCCGCGACGGGATGAATCTCGCCGGACTCGCGCTCGAGCTCGGGCTGGAGCCGGCCAGGGTCGCGGTCGAGCGCAACCGCGAGATCGTGCCGCGTTCGACCTTGGGCGAGGTGGCGGTCGAGGACGGCGACGAATATGAGATCGTCACCTTCGTGGGCGGGGGCTGAAGATGGCGGACACCTGGACCGTCGCCGGACGCTCGTTCACCTCGCGGCTGATCGTCGGCACCGGCAAATATAAGAGCATGGAGCAGAATGCGGCGGCCGTCGCGGCCTCGGGCGCGGAGATTGTCACCGTCGCGGTGCGGCGGGTCAACATCTCCGACCCGGGCCAGCCGATGCTGACCGATTATATCGACCCCAAGACGATTACCTATTTGCCCAACACCGCCGGCTGCTTCACGGCCGAGGAGGCGATCCGCACGCTCCGGCTGGCGCGCGAGGCCGGCGGGTGGGACCTCGTGAAGCTCGAAGTCCTGGGCGAGGCGAGGACGCTCTACCCCGACATGCGCGAAACGCTGAAGGCGACCGAGACCCTGGTCGGGGAAGGCTTCAAGCCGATGGTCTATTGCGTCGACGATCCCATTGCCGCCAGGCAATTGGAGGAGGCGGGCGCGGTCGCGATCATGCCTTTGGGCGCGCCGATCGGCTCGGGCCTCGGCATCCAGAACCGGGTGACGATCCGCCTCATCGTCGAGGGCGCGGGCGTGCCCGTCCTCGTCGATGCCGGCGTCGGCACCGCGTCCGACGCGAGCGTGGCGATGGAGCTCGGCTGCGACGGCGTCCTCATGAACACCGCCATCGCCGAGGCGAAGGACCCGGTCATGATGGCCCGCGCGATGAAGCTCGCCGTCGAATCGGGGCGGCTCGCTTATCTGGCGGGCCGGATGGGCCAGCGCCGCTACGCCGATCCGTCGAGTCCGCTCGCCGGACTGATTTGAGCGCCGGAACGACGCCGGACGGGGAACCCAAGCCCCTGATTCGGGGTTATGTTTCCGTGGCGATCGCCGGCGCGGTGCCGCCGACGCCCTCGCGAGAAGGACCTGTCATGAACGAGTTCGAAAAAAACCAGGACCAAGGCAAGCAAACCGGCGAGCAGGGCGACAAGCCCGCCTTCGGACAGTTCGAGAAGGAGAAGGGCCAGGGACAGCAGGAGCAGGGCCAGTCAGGCCAGCAGCAGCAGTTCGGCCAGAAGGGCGAGGAGCTCGATCCGGGCCGGCAGCAGGAGCAGGGCCAGGGCACGCAGCAGGATGAGCTCGCCGACATCGATCAGAAGGGCGACACCCAGGACACGACCGAAAAGGGCCAGGACGACCAGCAGCGCTGACGCTTTCTGCCGACGACATGAGAAAGGCCGCGCCCGGCTCGTTCCGGCGCGGCCTTTCCTTTTGAGAGGCGCCGGGCAATGCTCGCGGGATCGCGGACGCGCAGGCGCTCAAGCCCTGATCGCCAGCCAGACACTTGCCGAACCGCATTCCGGATCGCGCAGCATGTAGGCCACGTCCCGAAATCCGCTTTCGGCCAGCAGTGCCCGATATTCATGGGGATCGAGGCTGGCATGGTAGAGCGGCTCGCCCATCCATTCACCCAATGTCTCGCCATGTTCCGGTCCGCTGGTGAAGAGGAGCGGCGCGCCGGGCATGGCATGGGCTGCCAGGCGGGCGAACATCACCCGCTGATCGTCGGGCGAGAGGTGGAAGAGGCTGTGCCAGGCGATCACGCCGTCGAAACGGCGCCCGAGATCGAGTTCCCGCATGTCGGCGACGATCCATTCCTGACCGCCGAAGCGCTCCCGGGCCATGGCGATCAGCGCAGGCGATGAATCGATTCCGGTCACGGCAAAGCCGCGCTCGATCAGATAGCGGGCGACCGGCTCGCCCATGCCGCAGCCGATGTCGAGGATCGAACCGCCTGCAGGCAGGCACGCGAGGAAGCGGTCGAGCCAGGGCGCCTCATCGAGGTCGCGGCCGCGCTGCAGGTCCCAGGCGGCGGCATTCTGCTCGTAAAGATCGACGATCCTGTCATTTGCCATCAGTGGAACGCACCGCTTGCTCGTCCATTGACCGGGCATGGCAGATTTCGCTGCCCTGCGCGAGGAGATGGTTCGGCGGCAAATCGCGGGGCGCGGCATAACCGACGCGCACCTTCTTGCGGCGATGCGCGAGGTGCCGCGCGAGGCGTTCGTGCCCGACGAGCTGGCCCTTTATGCCCATGACGATTCGCCGCTGCCGATCGAGGCCGGCCAGACCATCTCACAGCCCTATATCGTCGCCTTGATGATCGATGCCGCCGGGATCGGGCCCGGCGACAAGGTGCTCGAGATCGGCGCCGGCTCCGGCTACGCCGCCGCGGTGATCGGGCGCATCGCGGGCGAGGTCGTCTCCATCGAACGCCATGCCGAGCTCGCCCGCCTGGCGGCGGAACGAATGGCGCGGCTTGGCTATGACAATGTCCGCGTCATCGAGGGGGACGGCTCGGCGGGCTGGCCCGACGAAGCGCCCTATCGAGCGATCCTCGCCGCGGCGAGCGGAAGCCACGTGCCCGAGGCGCTGACCCGGCAATTGTCGGCCGGCGGCGTCCTCGTCATGCCGGTGGGCGAGCCCCGGTCGATCCAGGCTCTGGTCAGGGTCACGCGGCGCGGCGAGGAGGATTTCGAGCTGGAGGATCTGGGCGCGGTTCGGTTCGTGCCCCTGATCGGAATCGCGGGCTGGGCGGCCGGCTGAGCGGAACCGGCACCCGAGATGGTTCGTTTCTTCCGCGCCGCAACCGCTTAGGAGATTTCCGATGGGTGAGCTTACCGACAAGATCAAAGGCAATGTCAACGAAGCCGTCGGCAAGGCCAAGCAGACCAGCGACAATCCCGACACGCGCGACGAAGGCGCGGCCCAGGAGCTGAAGGGCGACGCCCAGCAGGTCAAGGGCGCCGTCAAGGGCGCGATCGGCAACAAGGTCTGATCGCAAACTTTTGCGAGGGAAGGGCCGCTGTCCGAAAGGGCGGCGGCCTTTCTATTTGGGCGGGCGCGCCGCTTCGCGACGTCGTCAGCCCGTCACCAGGGCGCGTTGATCCTCGCGGCCCATTGAAAGCAGGACGGGCGAGGACGACTGCATTTCCTGGAAGTCCCGCTTGGCGCGCAGCCCCCGCCATTCGATCGCGATCAACGCCTGGGCGATGGCGCCGCCGAGCGTATCGCCCGGGCCGAGCAGGATGATGCGGTCGGGCGCATATTCGAGGGTAGCGACCTGGACGGCGCGGGTGAAATGGTAGGTTTCGAGGATCTGGGTAGCGAAGGTGTAGTGGTGCAGCGCCTCGGGATTGCTGGCGAACCGCCGCCAGACATGGCCCCGCCCGTCGATCATCGGCAGCGCCGGGCCGGCGAACCAGGCGGCGAGCAGGCTGGCGCCGGCGCGATCCGAGGCGGCCTGCATCAGTGGGCTGTGAAAGGGGCCGTGATTGACCAGCCGAAGCGGCTCGCGTCCCGGCGTCGAGGGCGCTTCGGCGAGCAGCGCGTCGAGCCCTGAATCATCGCCGGCGAACACCATCATTCCGCCGAGATCGATCGACACGTAGAGGGCGCAGCCGGGCCGATTGTTGATCGTTTCGACGACCCCGAGCAGCGTCTCGCGCAGGCCCGGCACCTCGCGCCACTCCTCGTCGACGACCTGCAGCAAAATCTGCCCGCCGGGCTCGCCGGCCTGGCTGTTCTCGCCCATCGCATCGACGATCGAAAAGCCGTGTTCGAGCGAGACCGCTCCCGCACAGGCGAGCGAGGTGTACCAGCCCATCGAATTGCCGGCGATCGCGGCGATATCGTAGCGGGACCGGTCGATGGCGAGAAAATCGGCATAGGAAGCGGTGAAGATCAAAGGCGAGGCGATGTCGCCGCGGGTATGGGTGGCGGCGCTGAACCGTTCGGCGCCGTCGAGTTCGGAGATCGTCGGCTGCCCCCGTTCGGAGCGGAGCCGGTCGACGGTTTCGAGCAAGCCGGCCTTGTCGGCGTGCAGGCGCTTCAGATAGCCGAGCTCGGCCTTGCCGTAGGTTCCGCGCCCCGGGCAGATGACGAGCGCCGCCTGTTTCTCAGCCACCGGCCAGCTCCAGCGCCGCGGCGACGATCGAATCGCGGCTCGGCAGGGTCAGGGTCGCCGCGCGGCCAAGCGGGATGAACGAGTCTTCGGCCGTGAGCCGGCGACAGTGGACGTTGGGTGTGCGTTCGGCAAACACGGCCATCAGCGCCTCGCTTTGCGAACCCGTCCTGCGGCATTCGTCGACGATCAGGATGCGATCGCAGCCCTTCACCGCCTCGAGCAGCCCCTCCTCATCGAGCGGCGCGAGCCAGCGCAAATCGATGACCCTGAGCTTCAGGCCATGCCGCTCGCGAAGAATCTTCTCGGCCTGGCGTGAGAGATAATAGCCGTTGGCGTAGCTGACGATGGCGAGGTCCCTGCCGTCGCCGTGGCGGCCGACCTCGCCGAGCTTGATCGCCTTCGCCTCGCCGGGCGCGGCATAGGCGGCCGTCCACAAAGCGTCGCCTTCTTCGTGCAGGTCGCGGGTCATGTAGAGCGCGATCGGCTCGAGGAAGACGATCACGCGCTGCTCCTCCAGCGCCAGGCGCGCGCATTCGCGCATCATTTCGACGGCGTCGGCGCCGTTGCTGGG
>DASQFO010000396.1:0-6369 GCA_035633095.1 Allosphingosinicella sp.
CCAGTCGAGCGGGCGGGTGGAGAGCGCTGCGTCCATCAGGCGAACCAGCCTTCCGCGTCGGCGTAGAAGGCCTCGCGGACATCCTTTTCGCCGATCCGGTCGAGCGCGTCGGCGACGAAGGCGCGGGTCAGGAGGCCGCGGGCTTCGTCGGGGGTGATTCCGCGGCTTTCGAGATAGAAGAGCGCGGCCCGGTCGAGCTCGCCGACGGTGGCGCCATGCGCGCATTTGACGTCGTCGGCGAAGATTTCGAGCTCGGGCTTGGCGTTGATCGTGGCGGAGCGGGCGAGCAGCAGCCCCTTCAGCGACTGCGCGCCATCGCTCTTCTGCGCATCCCGCGCGACCTCGACCCGGGCCGCGACCGAGCAGGCCGCGCGATCGTCGGCGACCGAGCGCCAGAGCTGCCGGCTGGTCCCGTGCGGGACCAGGTGGCGAATGACGAGATTAATGTCATGCCGCTGGCGGTTGCGGGCGAGCAGGGCGCCGGCGGCTTCGGCATAAGCGCCCTCGCCGACCAGGTCGATCTCGCCGTCCATGCGGGTGTCGCGGCCGCCGATGGCGAGCGTCGCGGCGGCGAGGCTCGCGCCGTCGCCGACGCTGCAACGATCGGTGAAGCTGACGAACCCGCTATCGCCCAGCACGCGCCGATTGATCATCAGCCGCGCGCTTTCGCCGAGGGTGATTCCGGTCAGGCGGTTGGTCCAGCCGTCGCCGATATAGGTTTCGACGATCGAGGCCTGGGCGTCGTTGTCGAGCGTGATTTCGGCGGCGAGATGGTCGGCGGCGCCGGTCGAGACATGGACGATCTGGACCAGACCCGCCGGCGCGTGATCGCGCCCAAGCCTCAGCGACCAGCCGGTCTTGCCGGCGAGGCGGCCGAGCGGATGGCTCGTTTCGATCGCCAGCGGGCCGATGTCGATGTCGCCCTCGCGCAGCCGGCCATCGACGAAAAGGAGCCGCACGCTTTTGTCGCAATCGAGCCAGGGCAGTTCGCCAGGCACCTGCCCCGTCGGCCGCGCGTCGGCGAGCGCCGGCAGCGCCGAAAGGTCGCTCCAGCGCCAGGCCTCTTCGCGGTTCGAAGGGAGGGTGAGCAAGGTCACGCCGCCATCGCTCCATAGCCTTCGCGCTCGAGCTCGACCGCGAGCTCGGGCCCGCCCGAGCGGACGATCCTGCCGCCCGCCAGCACGTGGACGAAGTGAGGCTCGACGATCTCGAGCAGGCGCTGATAGTGGGTGATCAAGAGCACCGCTTTGTCGGGCTTGCGCAGGATCCGGTTGATGCCCTCGCCGACGACGCGCAGCGCATCGATGTCGAGCCCCGAATCGGTCTCGTCGAGGATGGCGAGGCGCGGGTCGATGATCCCCATCTGGACCATTTCGTTGCGCTTCTTCTCGCCGCCCGAAAAGCCGACGTTCACCGCGCGCTTCATCATCTCCATGTCGAGCCCGAGCGCGTCCGCCTGCGCGCGCGCGAGCTTGAGGAACTCGCCGGCGGTCAGCTCGGCTTCCCCGCGCGCTCTACGCTGGGCGTTCAAGGCGGTGCGCAGGAACTGGACGTTGGAGACGCCCGGAATCTCGACCGGATATTGGAAGCCCAGGAACATGCCGTGCGCGGCCCGCTCGTGCGGCTCCATCGCCAGCAGATCCTCGCCGTCGAGCAGCACCGAGCCCTCGGTCACCTCATAGCCCGGCCGCCCCGCGAGCACATAAGCGAGCGTCGACTTGCCCGACCCGTTCGGCCCCATCATAGCGTGAATCTCGCCCGGCCCGATGGCGAGGCTGATCCCCTTCAGGATTGCCTTGCCGTCGACGGTAGCGTGGAGGTTTTCAATTTTCAGCATAAGCGATCCTACCAAACCAGCGGTCGTACATCGCGCGAAGAAACTCGTGGTCTGAGACTGGAAGGCCTGATGCTGACCCGATCACTGAATCGATTCCGCACTTCGGACACGTCGCGTCCTGCTCGCCGTTGACCCACATGTCGATTTCGTCCGGCGGAAATATCTGAAGGCAGTAGAAGCAGCCGCAGATCGAACTCGCCTCGATTTCGGCCCGCTGGGGACCGGAATGCTTGTGCGCCGCCGTGAGATAGTCTTCGGAGAACGTCATCCGACGCTCCCCTCCAAACTGATCCCAAGCAATTTCTGCGCCTCGACCGCGAACTCCATCGGCAGCTGCTTGAGCACCTCGCGGGCGAAGCCGTTGACGATGAGGGCGACGCTGTCCTCAGCGGAGAGGCCGCGCGACATGGCGTAGAAGAGCTGGTCGTCGCTGATCTTCGAGGTGGTCGCTTCATGCTCGATCTGGGCGGTGGGGTTGCGGACTTCGATATACGGGACGGTGTGGGCGCCGCATTGGTCGCCGAGCAGCAGCGAGTCGCACTGGGTGAAGTTGCGGACGTTCTCGGCGCCGCTATTGACCCGCACCAGCCCGCGATAGGTGTTGTTCGATTTGCCCGCGCTGATCCCTTTCGAGACGATGGTCGAGCGGCTGTTCGCGCCGATGTGGATCATCTTGGTGCCGGTATCGGCCTGCTGGCGGTTGTTGGTGACCGCGACCGAATAGAATTCGCCGACGCTGCCCTCGCCCTTCAAGATGCACGACGGATATTTCCAGGTGATCGCCGAACCGGTCTCGACCTGGGTCCACGACACCTTGGAGCGCGCGCCCGCGCACATCGCCCGCTTGGTGACGAAATTGTAGATGCCGCCCTTGCCCTCCGCGTCGCCCGGATACCAGTTCTGCACGGTCGAATATTTGATCTCGGAATCGTCGTGCGCGTAGAGCTCGACGACCGCCGCGTGGAGCTGGTTCTCATCGCGCATCGGCGCGGTGCAGCCTTCGAGATAGGAGACGTAGCTGCCCTTTTCGGCGACGATCAGCGTCCGCTCGAACTGGCCGGTATTTTCGGCGTTGATGCGGAAGTAGGTCGAGAGCTCCATCGGGCAGCGCACCCCCTCGGGCACGTAGACGAAGGTGCCGTCGGAGAAGACCGCGCTGTTGAGGCACGCGAAATAATTGTCGCGCTGCGGCACCACACTGCCGAGATACTTTTTCACGAGGTCCGGATATTCGCGGATCGCCTCGGAGATGGAGAGGAAAATGACCCCGGCCCGCAGCAGCTCCGCGCGGAAGGTGGTCGCGACCGAGACGCTGTCGAACACCGCGTCGACCGCGACCTTGCGCGCACCCTCGACGCCAGCGAGCACCTTCTGCTCCTCGATCGGGATGCCGAGCTTTTCGTAGACGCGCAGGATTTCGGGATCGACCTCGTCCAATGAGCCGAGCTTGGGCTTCGCCTTGGGCTCGGCGTAATAATAAGCGTCCTGGAAATCGATCTCGGGGATGTCGAGCTTGGCCCAGCTCACCTCGGTCATGGTCAACCAGGCGCGATAGGCCTTCAGGCGCCATTCGAGCATCCATTCCGGCTCACTTTTCTTGGCCGAGATGAAGCGGACGGTGTCCTCGCTCAAACCCTTGGGCGCGAAATCCTGCTCGATGTCCGAGGAGAAGCCCCATTCGTAGTTGGAGGCGCGGTCGGCGGCCTCCTGGGCTTCGCGGTTGCGGACGCCGGCATCGTCGGGCGCGGTCATGCCTTCACCTCGGCGAGGCTGGACAGGCTGACGCTCCGGAGCGCGCCGCGCACGACGCCGTTGACCACATTCATGTGCGGGCGGACCTGGCAGGCGCTTTCGAGCGCGCATTCGTGGCGCGCGGAATCGACGCAGCTGGTCATGAAGATCGGCCCTTCCACCGCTTCGACGATGTCGGCCAGGCTGATCTCGGGCGCCGCGCGCGCGAGCCGGAAGCCGCCGCCGGTGCCGCGCGCCGTCTCGAGCAGGCCGGCGGCGGCGAGGCGCCCGGTCAGCTTCTGCGCGGTGGGGAGCGGCACACCGGTCTCCGCCGCCAGCAACGTCGCGGAAAGCCGCGCCCCCGCCGGATGGCGGGCGGCGGCGGCCATCATCACGACCGCATAATCTGCAAGCGAGGTAAGGCGCATAATAAGACCGATTCGTTCCGATTAGGCCTTTGGTCCCGCACGGCCCCGAAATCAAGCGCGCTTTTGACCCTGTCCCAAGCCGGTGCCATAGCCGCGGCCGATGGCACTTTACCCCTTGATCCGGCCGCTCGCCTTCGCGCTCGACGCGGAGCGCGCGCACCGGCTGACGATCCGGGCGCTGAAGCTGCTGCCCGCCGGCGCGCCGGCGCAAGCCGATCCGATGCTGTCGGTGCGCGTCGCGGGGCTCGATTTCCCCAATCCGGTCGGGCTCGCGGCGGGGTTCGACAAGGACGCCGAAGTGTTCCGGCAGATGCTCGGCTTCGGCTTCGGGTTCGTCGAGGTCGGGACGCTGACGCCCGCGCCCCAGCCGGGCAACCCGAAGCCGAGGCTGTTTCGCCTGGCCGAGGACCGGGCTGCGATCAACCGGCTGGGCTTCAACAATGAGGGGCAGACCGCCGCTTTGGCGCGGCTGCGACGGCGCGACCGGCGCGCGGGTCTGGTCGGCGTCAATATCGGCGCTAACAGCGACAGCCCCAACCGAATTGCCGATTATGCGGCCGGTGTCCGGGCAATGCTCGGCGCCGCCGACTATCTCACCGTCAACATCTCCTCGCCCAACACGCCGGGTTTGCGCGCGCTCCAGGGCAAGGGAGCGCTGGAGGAGTTGCTCGCCGCGGTGATCGAGGCGCGCGGCGCCGGGCCGCCCCTGTTCCTCAAGGTGGCGCCCGATCTGGAGGCGGCGGAGGTGGATTTCATCGCCAAAGCGGCGATCGACCACAAGATCGACGCGCTGATCGTCGCCAATAGCACGATCAGCCGGCCGGTCCTTCAGTCACGGCATCGGCGCGAGGCGGGCGGCCTTTCCGGCGCGCCGATGAAGGCGCTCGCGCTCGAGCGCCTGCGCGACTTCGCCAGCGCGACCGGCGGCGCGCTGCCGCTGATCGCCGCGGGCGGGATAGAGAACGGCGTCGACGCCTTCGAGAGGATCCGGGCCGGGGCGAGCCTGGTCCAACTCTACACCGCTTTGGTCTATCAGGGGCCGGGGATGGCGCACCGGATCAACGCGGAGCTGAGGCGGCTGCTACGGCTGCACGGCTTTGCCTCGCTGACCGAAGCCGTGGGAAGCGACGATGGGCCTAATCGATCAGGACCACGCCCTCGCGCCGCGGGTCGGCGCCGCCCTCCGGCCGCCCCTGGCGGATGAACATGGCGTGCAGGCCCGAATCCTCGCCCTGGCCGGGGCGCAGCCCGATGCCGCGCGCGCGCAAGCCTTCGATCACGGCGGGCGGGAAACGGTCGACCTCGCCCTGGTAGGCGGCGCCGCGGGCGATCAGATTGGGAAGGTCGATCGCCTGCTGCATCGTCAGCTCCCAGTCGAGGACGCCGATCATTGCCTTGCCGACATAGGCCAGAATCGCCGAGCCGCCGGGCGAGCCGATCGCGCCCGCGACGCGCCCGCCGGGGCTAAGAAGGATGGCGGGCGTCATCGAGGAGCGCGGCCTCTTGCCGGGCGCGACCGCGTTCGCCGCCGGCCGGCCCTGCGCGTCGCGCGGCTCGAAGTTGAAGTCGGTCATCTGATTGTTGAGGAAGAAGCCGTCGACCATCCGGCCCGAGCCGAAGATCGATTCGACCGTTGACGTCATCGAAACGACATTGCCCTCGCCATCGGCAATGACGAAGTGCGTGGTGCCGGCCGGCTCCCGCGTCAGGTCCCGCGCCGCGGTCGGCGCGCCGGATGGGGTGCCGGGTAAAGGCGGCGATCCCGCCCGGGAGCCGATAAGCCGCGCCCGGGCGGCCACGTAGGTCGGGTCGAGCAGGCCGGCGACCGGGACGTTCGCGAAGTCCGGATCGCCGACATATTTGTCGCGGTCCGCATAGATCAGCCGGCTCGCCTCGGCGAACAGATACCAGGCCTGTGCATCGCCGGGGCGGCGCTCGGCGATGTCGGTGCGCTCGAGGATCGCCAGCAGCTGGAGCAGGGCGACCCCGCTCGAGGGCGGCGGTGGGACGCAGATCAGGGTGACGCGGTAGCTCCCGCACAGCGGCTCGCGCTTCACCGGGCGATAGCCGGCGAGGTCGTCGAGGGTCATCGTCCCGGGCAGCGGCCCGGCGCGAGTCCGGGCGACGATGCGCGCGGCGGTCGGCCCGCGATAGAGCGCGTCCGGGCCCTCGACGGCGAGGCGGCCGAGAAAGTCGGCATAGGCCGGGTTACGCAGCCGGTCGCCGGCGACGACCAGGGTCCCGTCGGCCTCGGCGAAGTAGGCGCGCACGTCCGGCGCGCCGTTCTGCGGATGGGAGGCGGCGACCATCCGGCCGAGGCGCGGGCTGACGATGAAGCCGTCGCGCGCGGTCCGCTCGGCCTCGCCGAACAGG
>DASQFO010000397.1:0-3831 GCA_035633095.1 Allosphingosinicella sp.
CCGACCGCCGCGAAGGCGAATGGCGCGCGCAGCCGCAGGCCAGGGCGCAGGCCTCGCCGGCGGTGCGGCAGCGCGCCCGCGACCTCGAGCACCGTGCCCGAGACCGGGCTCTCCATCTCGACCGTCGCCTTGTCGGTCATCATGTCGGCGAGGCGGCCGTCCTCCTCGAGGCGGTCGCCGACCTTGACGTGCCAGGCGACAATCTCGGCCTCGGCAATGCCTTCGCCGATGTCGGGCAGCTTGAATTCGAAGCGCGCCATGTGCGGTCAGTCCTCCAGTGCGGCCTTGAGCGCCGGGCCAAGCCGCGCCGGGCCCGGAAAATAGGTCCATTCCATCGAATGCGGATAGGGCGTGTCGTAACCGGTCACGCGGACGACGGGCGCCTCGAGGTGGTAGAAGCAGCGCTCCTGCACCAGGGCCGCCAGCTCGGCGCCGAATCCCGCCGTCCGGGTCGCCTCGTGGACGACGACGCAGCGGCCGGTCTTTTTGACCGATGCCTCGATCGCCGCGATGTCGACGGGGACGATGGTGCGCAGGTCGATCACCTCGGCGTCGACCCCCTCCGCTTCCGCGGTGGCGAGGGCGACATGGACCATCGTCCCGTAAGCGAGGATCGTCACCGCCTCCCCTGCCCGCGCCACCGCGGCCTTGCCGAGCGGGACGGTGTAATGTTCGTCGGGTACTTCGGCGGCGGGATGTTTGGCCCAGGGCGTGACGGGCCGCTCGTAAAAGCCATCGAACGGGCCGTTATAGATGCGCTTGGGTTCGAAGAAGACGACCGGATCCGGGTCCTCGATCGCGGCGATGAGAAGGCCCTTGGCGTCATAGGGGTTCGAGGGGATGACGGTCTTTATCCCCGGCATGTGCGCGAAGAAGGCCTCGGGCGACTGGCTGTGGGTCTGGCCGCCGAAAATGCCGCCGCCATAAGGCGAGCGGATCACCATCGGCACCGACCATTCGCCCGCGGTCCGGTAGCGTATGCGGCCCGCCTCGGAGAAGATCTGGTCGAAGCCGGGATAGATATAATCGGCGAACTGGATCTCGGCGACGGGCTTCAAGCCATAAAGCGCCATGCCGATCGCGGCGCCGACGATGCCGCCCTCGGCGATCGGCGCGTCGAACACGCGGCTCTTGCCGTATTTCTTCTGCAAGCCCGCGGTGACCCGAAAGACGCCGCCGAAATAGCCGATATCCTCGCCGAACACGACCATGTCGGGGTCGCGCGCCATCATCACGTCGTGCGCGGAGTTGAGCGCCTCGATCATGTTCATGACGCTCATCGCCCGCGCGCCTTCTCGGCCTTGGCGGCGTCGCGCTGCTCGGCGAGGTGCCAGGGCGGGTCCGCGAAGACGTCCGCGAACATCGAATCGACGTCCTCATAATGGCCATTGCCGAGCGTGCCCTGCTTTTCGGCCTCCTTCTGGGCGGCGCGGACCTCGGCGCCCAATTCCTCCTCCAGCGCCTTGTGCCGTTCCTCGTCCCACTCGCCGAGCCCGATCAGATGCGCCTTCAGCCGCGCGATCGGATCGCCGAGCGGCCAGGCCTCGCCGGCGCCCTGCGGGCGGTAGACGGTGGGGTCGTCGGAGGTCGAATGGCCCTCGACCCGGTAGGTGAAGAGCTCGATCAGCGTCGGCCCCAGGTTCGAGCGGGCCCGGTCCGCCGCCCAGCGGGTCGCGGCATAGACGGCGAGCGCGTCGTTGCCGTCCACGCGAAGCCCGGCGATGCCGTAGCCGATTGCGCGCGCGGCGAAGGTGGTGAGGTCGCCGCCGGCAATGCCGGAGAAGGTCGAGATCGCCCATTGGTTGTTGACGACGTTGAGGATCACCGGCGCCCGGTAGACACCGGCGAACGTCACGGCGTTGTGGAAATCGCCCTCGGCGGTGGCGCCGTCGCCGATCCAGCCCGCCGCGATCCGGCTGTCGCCCTTGATCGCCGACGCCATCGCCCAGCCCACCGCCTGCGGCAGCTGCGTCGCGAGATTGCCCGAGATCGAGAAGAAGCCCTTCTCCCTGTCCGAATACATGATCGGCAGCTGGCGGCCTTTGAGCTTGTCGCCTTTGTTCGAATAGATCTGGCACATCATCTCGGTCAGCGGATAATCGCGCGCGATCAAAAGGCCCTGCTGGCGGTAGGTGGGGAAGCACATGTCCTCGCGGTCGAGCGCATGGGCGGCGGCCACGGCCACCGCCTCCTCGCCGGTCGATTTCATGTAGAAGCTGGTCTTGCCCTGCCTCTGGGCGCGGTACATGCGATCGTCGAAGACGCGGACCATCGCCATGTCGCGCAGCATCCGGCGGAGCTTGTCCGGGTCGAGCCGCGGGTCCCACGGACCGACCGCTTTTCCCCCATCGTCGAGCACGCGCACCAGGGTGTAGCAGAGCTTATGGGTTTCGGGGGCGGCGACGTTGACGTCGGGGCGCGGCGCGGCGCCGGCGGGGGGAATCGCAATCGCGCTGAAATCGACCGCGTCGCCGGGCCTGGCGTCGGGTTCGGGAACGTGGAGGCTGAGTGCCGGCCGGTTGCGGCGCTCGCTCTTCTTGGCCATGGTTCAGCCCTGATTCCTTACGGGTCGGGCTTGCCGTTAGTCCCCCTTGCACCCCTTGAGAAGGGCCAAATCATGCGATTGTCAGGTTTACTTGTCATCGGGCTCGCGATCCTCGCCGCCTGCGTCACCGCGCCCGCCCCCGAAGCGCCCGTCACCTGGGTGATGCGCCACCTCGACACGCCGGAAGGCGTCCGCGATCCCGATCTCGTCGCGCAGGGGCAACGCCGCGCGACCCTGCTCGCCACCTGGTTCGCCCGCGACGTGCCGCGCGCGATCTACGTCAGCGACTTCCGGCGCTCCCGCCAGACCGCGGCGCCGCTCGCCGCGCGACTCGGGCTGACCCCGATCGTCTACGACCCCGCCGACACGCCGGGCCTGATCGCGCGCGTCCGCGCCGGGCCGCTCCCCGCGCTGATCGTCGGCCACAGCAACACCGTGCCCGAGATCGTCGCCGGGCTCGGCGGCACCCGGCCTGCGCCTCTGGTCCATCAGGATTTCGGCGACGTCTGGCGCGTCGGGCCGGAGGGCGCGACGCAGCGGTTGCGGATCGAGCCGTGAACGAGATCAGGACGGCGCGCCTCCTTCTTCGCCGCGCCCGGATCGAGGATCTGGAGGCGCTCCACGCCGTCTTCAGCCGACCCGAGGCGATGCGCTACTGGTCGAGGCCGCCGCACGCGGGCCTCGAGGAGACCCGCGAGTGGCTGCGATCGATGATCGAGGCGCCGCCCGAGCTCAGCGACGATTATGTCGTCGAATGTGAAGGCCGCGTCATCGGCAAAGCGGGCTTCTACCGGCTTCCCGAAATCGGCTTCATCCTCCATCCCGATTATTGGGGCCGCGGCCTCGCCCGCGAAGCGGTCGAAGCCGTGATCGCCAGGGCCTTTGCCGGATTTCCGGTCGAGGCCCTGACCGCGGACGTCGACCCAAGGAACGAAAGGTCGCTCGCTCTGCTGAAAGGCTTCGGCTTCGTCGAGACCGGCCGGGCAGAAGCGACCGTCAAGCTGGGCGAGGAGCTCTGCGACAGCGTCTACCTCGCCCTTCGCCGGCCGACAAAATAGAGACAATCGACAGCCGCTGACCGGGCCACATAGGAAGAACTTCTTCCTTTTTGTTGCACGGTGGGCGGTTGATCTGGACTCGCGGCCAGTATTGAGTCACGATCAGCGTTTCGCGAGCGCAAGCTCGTCGAGTACGGCAGGGGTGGGCCGAGATATGGGTGGGGACGAAGTCGACACCGCTATTGTGACTCCGGTAAAGGCGCCCGGCTTTCTCGCCAGGTTCCTCGG
>DASQFO010000398.1:0-4821 GCA_035633095.1 Allosphingosinicella sp.
TGATCGGCCCACCCGGCGCGGGCAAGTCGATGCTGGCGAGCTGCCTGCCCGGCATACTGCCCGAGCTGGCGCCGGGCGAAGCGCTCGAAGTGAGCATGGTCGCCTCGGTCGCCGGCACGCTCGAAGGCGGACGCATCAGCCGCACCCGGCCGTTCCGCGCGCCGCACCATTCGGCCTCGATGGCCGCGCTGACCGGCGGCGGGTTGCGCGTCCGGCCGGGCGAAGTCAGCCTCGCGCACCTGGGCGTGCTGTTCCTCGACGAGCTGCCCGAGTTTCAGCGCGCGGTGCTCGATTCGCTGCGCCAGCCGCTCGAGACCGGCAAAGTCGACGTCGCCCGCGCCAACGCCCACGTCACTTTCCCGGCGCGCGTCCAGCTGGTCGCGGCGATGAACCCGTGCCGCTGCGGCCATCTCGGCGATCCCGCGCTCGCCTGCTCGCGCGCGCCGCGCTGCGCCGCCGACTATCAGGCCAAGGTCTCGGGGCCCTTGCTCGACCGGATCGACATCCATGTCGAGGTCGCCGCCGTCGCCGCCGCCGATCTGGTATTGCCGCCGCCCGCCGAGGGCTCGGCCGAGGTGGCGCGCCGGGTCGCGGCCGCGCGCGACGTCCAGACGAACCGCTACGAAAAGCACGGCATCCGCACCAACGCCGAAGCCGACGGCGATTTGCTCGACGCGGTGGCGACGCCCGAAGAGCCCGGCCGCCGCCTGCTCGCCCAGGCCGCCGAAGCGATGCGGCTCTCGGCGCGGGGCTATCACCGGGTCATGCGGGTCGCGCGGACAATCGCGGATTTGGCGGGAAGCGAGACGGTCGGGCGAGTGCATGTGGCGGAAGCGCTCAGCTACCGCAGGCCGGCGCCGCGCAACTGAGGCATCAGGATCCCCGATAGATCCTGACGCCGCCCTGGATGACGACCCGCGGCGTGGCGCGGGTCGGGGCGGCGCGGGAAGCGGACCCGCTTCTGCCCGGCGCGGCGGCCGGGCGGGCGCCGAGGGCGCGGACGCGGACCGGGCGCTCGACGACCGGAATCTCGACGACCGGCATCTCGTAGCTTGCGCGGATCACGCGCGGCCCCCGCCGCGCATCCATCCGCGGGCTCGCATAGCGGACGGGCGCCGCCGCATCGGGTTCGTCCTCGGCGGGCGCCTGCCTGAACGCCTCGACCGTGCCGCTGCCCGGCCGGCGATAGAAGATGTGGGCGCCGACGACGGTCTGCGAGACCAGGCTCGGCGCCCAATAAGGCTGGATCGCGGTCGTGTGATAATTGAGGGCGAGCCCGACCGGACGGTAGACGGCGCCGGCAAGCGCGGCCGCGGCGATCTGCCGGGCGCGCTCCCAGGCATAGGGCTCGATCGCCGCCGCCATCGATCCGTCGCAGGTGAAGCTGAACTGGCAGCCGGTGATGCGCTCGGAGCCCTGATAGACGACGCCGCAGACGCTGTTCGGATAGGCCGGGTGGCGGACGCGGTTCAGCACCACCTGCGCGACGGCCCGCTGCCCGTCGTCGGATTCGCTGCGCGCTTCGTAATAGACCGCCTGGGTGAGGCATTCGAGCGAGCGGCCGCGGACCGCCGCATCGCGGCTCGCCACGAACGGCTCGGCCGCCTCTGACGCGACCGCCGCCGCGGCCTGCACGGCCGCGAGCAACGCTACGCTCGACAGGAATAATATACGCATGAGACGCCCGGTCCGCTGATCGGACGGCCGTCTCTATCCGCGGAACCTTGGGAACCGGTTAATGGCGGCGCTATTTCGGGCGGGGCCGCTCCCGGCCGCGCGGCGTTCCTTTATTACTGGGCGTTCGTGCCGGCGGGCTCGGCCGGGGCTTCCTGGCGCGCCGGCGGGGTTTCGATGCTGACGTCGGGGAGCTCGATCTTGGGCGCGTCCACGTTGACGTTGATGTCGGTGTTGTCGACCGCGCGCCCCAGATAGCCGCCGAAATAGACGAAGGCGAGCACCACCAGCACCAGCAAGACGACCACCGCCACAATCGTGCCGCCGCCTCCGCCTCCGCCGCCGCCGGTGTTGATCACCGTCGTCTCGCGCTCGACCTCGACCGGTCTCTCATGCTCGTCCATGACGCCCCTTTCCGATTGTTGCGGTTCCAGAACGCCGGCGCGAACGCGGCGGTTCCGGACAAAGAGGGTTAATCCGGCTGGACAGGGCGAGGCCGTCCGTATTCAATCCGGCCTGCACCGAAAAGGGGGATTTGAGATGAAGGACGAACCCGGCTTTACCACAGGCCGCCGCGCGCTGCTCAAGGGCGCCGCCGCAACCGCCGCTTTGCTCGCGCCGGGCGCCGCGCTTGCCCAAAGCCGCCGCGCCTCCGACCGCGAGGCGATCCGCCGCGCGGTCGATGCCGGCTTCGAGGAGTCGGTGCGCCGCATCCGGCAATGGATTGCGCTCCCCACCATCGCGGCCGAGCAGCTCAACGTCCAGGAAGGCGCCGATCATATGGCGCGGCTGGCGACCGAGGCGGGCTTCGCCGGCGTGCGCAAGGTGCCCACGGGCGGCGTGCCCGCGGTGTTCGGAATGCTCGACGCCGGCGCGCAAAGGACGGTCGGCATCTATTTCATGTACGACGTCAAGCAATACGACCCGGCCGAATGGGCCTCGCCGCCGCTCGAGGGGCGGATCTTCGACCATGAGCATGGACGCGCCATCCGCGGCCGCGGCGCGGTCAACCAGAAGGGGCCCGAAGGCGCCTTCCTCGCCGCGCTGCACGCGTTCAAGGCGGCGGACAAGAGGCTGCCGGTCAACCTCGTCCTGCTCGCCGAAGGCGAGGAGGAGATCGGCTCGCCCAATTTCAGCAACGTCTTCCGCGACCCCGGCGTGCTCGCCGCGATGCGCCGGGCGAGCGGGGTCATCATTCCCTCGGCCGGGCAGAATTCGAACGGCTCGGCGACGATCAGCCTCGGCGCCAAGGGCATCATCGAATGCGAGCTGGTCTCGTCGGGCGAGCGCTGGGGCAGGGGCCCCGCGCGCGACATTCATTCGAGCCTCAAGGCGCAGGTCGACAGCCCGGTCTGGCACCTGGTCGAGGCGCTGCAGACGCTGGTGACCGATCATGGCAACCGCCCGGCGATCGCGGGCTGGTTCGAGCATGTGCGGCCGCTTTCCGAGCGACAGCGGGCGCTGGTCGCCGAATCGGCGCGGACCCGCAGCGAAGCGGACGTCAAGCGCTCGCTGGGCGTGCGGCACTGGATCGACGATCTGCCCTGGCGCGAGTCGCTGGAACGGCTGGTGTCGCAGCCGACGGTCAATATCGAGGGGCTGGTCGCGGGCTATACCGGCCCGGGCGGCAAGACTATCCTGCCGGCCCGCGCCGTCGCCAAGCTCGACTTGAGGCTGGTGCCCGACATGACGGTGGCGGACGCGCTGCCCAAGCTTCGCGCGCACCTCGCGCAGCGGGGCTTCGGAGATATCGAGGTCAACATGTCGGGCGGCTACGACCCGACCGAGACCGCCGAAGACAGCGTGGTGGTTCGCGCGCAGCAGGCGGTCTTCACCCGCTCGAACGTGCCTTTCGCCCTGTTCCCGCGCAGCGCCGGCTCCTGGCCCGGCTTCGTCTTCACCGGCGAGCCGCTGCGGCTCGGCGCCGGCCAGTTCGGCCTGGGCTATGGCGGCGGCGCCCACGCGCCCGACGAATTCTTCATCGTCGAAAGCCGCAACCCGGCGATCGCCGGCCTCAAGGAAGCCAGCATGGGCTATGTCGATTTCCTCACCGAGATGGCGACGATCCGCTAGGAGAGGCGCGAAAGTCGCGGTTGCGCCGGATTCGGCGACGTTTCGGCGCCTTCCGGACCTCTCTCGGCGCCGCCTTTGCCGCGACGATCCTCTGCATCAAGCTGAATGGCGAAGTCTGCCGATAAGTGATTCACTCCCCATTCTATGTTGAGGAGGGCCTGACGCCTAACGTGAACAGGTCTGCGTAGGTCGATATGAATGTGAAAGGTCCCGGAGGCGACCCGACCCTCTACTCGCCTATGCGCCTCAGCCAATCCGCAGCCGTCGTCGGGCCGGCTACCAATGTGTCTGTGTGTTCGGCGATGTGCTGCCGAAGCTCCAGCCCCGCCCTCGGACCCACCGGAGCTCGCATGCGCCTCGCCGCGGCTTCAAGTGCGTCATCCTGCTCCTGCGTGGTCTGAGGCGCGACGATGAGAAAATCCCAGCTTGCCCCATTCTGATGAACAAAGAGCTGGGCGGCGGGCAGGCCCGCAGCCCTGCTGATTTCGTCCTGTCTGGCCAGCCAAGTAAGAAGTTGCTCCTGATGGCCGGGAGCCGCGCGGTAGATGGATATGATGGCGTCGTTGATCTGCTGAGGTTGCGGCGGCCGCTGCCGCTGCGCCATCGCCGGAACTGTGAATGTCGCCGCTACGACCAATAGGCCGGTAATGAGTTTTCGCATGATTGATCCTCCTGATTGTTGAACGCTGGAACGCCAGGCACGAGTCGCTCTCCAGGACGCGCGAACGCATGCGCCGCTTCCGGAGCGCTGTATACTTTTCTTGGACACGAGGTTGGTGGGTCGCGCATGACTGCGGACCATTCCTGGCAATGCCGGAGGTCTGCTTTCGACCCATTGCGGACGTTGTCACAGAGAGCAAAGTAGCGCACTCTCCAGCTATGAGAGTGACCCCGATAATTTTGCTCTTGGTGGGTGCTGTCCTGTTCGTCTGGCCGCATGTGGTTTCGCGCCCGATCACGCGCAAACGTGTCGAAAGGCTTGAGCGCCTTCGCGCGGGTGCCGAGGAGAATTACCTCGACGAACGAAGAGAACTGGCAACCTATCGGTGGGTTGGTGGCGCCGTCATGTGGCGG
>DASQFO010000399.1:0-1549 GCA_035633095.1 Allosphingosinicella sp.
CGCCGGACCCGATGCCGCCGCGGCGGACGGCGCCCGCCGCCGCCGCGCCTGCTTCCGAGCCGACCGGGCCCGAGGGTCGCCTTCGCGCCTGCGCGGCGCTCGTCCGCACCGCCCCGCAACAGGCGCTCGACGCCGCCAACGCCTGGCTCGCCGAGCGCGGCGGCCTGCCGGCGCGGCAGTGCGCGGGCCTTGCCTATGTCGCGCTCGAGCAATGGGCGGCGGCGGCGACCGTCTACCAGCAGGCCGCGCACGACGCCGAGACGGCGCAGGATGCGAGCCGCGCCGATTTCTGGGTACAGGCCGGCAATGCCTGGCTCGCCGCCGATCAGCCGGCCCGCGCGCTGCAGGCGCTCGATGCGGCGCTGGCCACCCCCAATCTGACCCGGGAGCTGCGCGGCGAGGCGCATCTCGACCGCGCCCGCGTCCAGGTCGCGCTCGGCCATGCCGACCGCGCGCGGACGGATATCGATCGCGCGCTCCAGCTCGTGCCCGCGGATCCCTTCGCCTGGTACCTCTCGGCCGCGCTCGCCCGCCGCGAGAACAATCAGGCCCGGGCGGCGACCGACATCGCCCGCGCCAGCGAGCTCGCCCCGGACACTGCCGACATCCTCCTCCTCGCCGGCACGATCGCAGGGCAAAGCGGAAACATGGAAGAGGCCGAGCGGCTCTACCGCCGCGTCGTCGCGTTGGCCGCGGACAGCGACGCCGGCCGGCAGGCGCAGGCGAGCCTCGCCACCTTGCGCGAGGTCGAGGTGCCCGCGCCCGCGACTGCGCCCGCGGCTACGCCTCCGCCCGCGCCGCAGCCTCAGTCGAGATAGAATTCGATCGTGGTCACGACGCGCACCTTCTGAAAAGGCGAGTCGTTGCCGCCCGAGCCTTCCTCGGCGACGTCGCCGTCGCGCGCGCCGATCGAGAAATAGCCCTGGGTGGCGGAGCGGATGCCGCCGACCGCGGTGCCCGAATCGCGCGCGAACTGCTCGGCGCCGCGGCGCGCATCCTGGGTCGCCATGGCGATCATCTGCGGCTTCACGTCGTTCAACCGGGTGAAGCTGTACTGCATGCCCGACCCCTCCTGGATGGCGACGCCGCCCCTGATCAGGTCGAACTGGCGGGCATAGGCCCGGCGGGCCCGCATCACGTCGTTCGTGCGAAGTTGCACGCGCCGGTTGACGGTGACGTTGTTCACGCCCCGATTGCTGTCGAAAAACTGGTTCACCGAGCCGCCGGCGTCGGTGACGGCGTTGGCCGGGAAGCCGGCGGCGCGGAAGAAATTGGCGACGGTCCGCGCGTCGCGGTCGTTCTCGGCCTGGACCGCGGCAAGCTCCTGGCCCTGGGCGGTGAAGGTGAGCGTCCAGGTGGCAAGGTCGGCGGTGACGTTGCGCTCGGCGAGGCCGCGCATGGTGACCGACCGGTCGGCCATGCGCGCGCGCCTGAGGCCGTCGCCGAGCAGATAGCCGCCGGCGATGATGCCTATGGCGAGGATCAGCGCTGCGATCAGGAGAATGTTGCGGTTGCCGTTCGACCCCTCAGCCATGATATTGCTCCCTGC
>DASQFO010000400.1:0-10109 GCA_035633095.1 Allosphingosinicella sp.
CGAGCCCGTCGAAGAGGATCTCCTGCACGTCACCGGCGCGGTGAAATGGTTCGATGCCACCCGCGGTTTCGGCTTCATCGTCAGCGACGAAGCCGACGGCGATATCCTCATTCATTTCAGCGTCTTGAAGGAACATGACCGGCGCAGCCTTCCGGAAGGCGCGGTGGTCGAATGCCTGGTCGTCGAGCAGGAGAGGGGCCTGCAGGCGCGCAAGGTGCTGAGCATCGATGTGAGCCAGGCGATCATCCCGGATTTCGGGCGCTCGCAGGGAACGCAGGCGGACCGGATCGACCCTTCGAGCCTGCTCGAAGAGGCCGGCTCGTTCGAGCCGGTCCGGGTCAAATGGTTCAACCGGCTGCGCGGCTACGGCTTTTTGGTGCGCGAAGACGATTGCGAGCAGGACATCTTCGTCCATATGGAAACCGTCCGGCGCGGCGGCCTCACCGATCTCCTGCCCGATCAGCCGCTCCGCGCCCGGATCGCGAGCGGCCGCAAGGGCCCGCTGGCCGTGGAGGTCGAAGCCAGTTGAGCCGTCGCCGCTTCGTTCCCACCGTCGCCTTGCTCCTCGCGCTCCTCGCCGCTTGCCGGGCGGAACCGGCGTCGAACGCGTCCCAGCCCGCCGCGCCGCGCACCGCACCTTCCGGCCTCGATCTCGTCCAGCTCACCGTCGCGAGCGGCGCGCGCAACCACGCCTTCACCGTTGAGATGGCGCGGACAGCCGAGCAGCAGGCGCGCGGGCTGATGTTCCGCCGCGCGCTTGGCGCGAGCGAGGGCATGCTGTTCCCGTTCGATCCGCCGCGCCCGGCCAGCTTCTGGATGCGCAACACCTTGATCCCGCTCGACCTGATCTTCATCCGTCCGGACGGCACCATCGCCCGGATCGCCACCGGAGCACCCAGGTCCGAAGCGCAAATCGCGGTCGACGAGCCGGTGACCGCCGTGCTCGAAATCCCGGGCGGACGCGCCGCCGAGCTGGGAATCGCCGCCGGGGACCGGATCACCTGGTCCGACTAGGCTCCGTACTCGGACCCGAAAGGCTTGCGCGGCCGCGATCATCGGCGCTAGGCGCGTCGGCCATGGGCCTGTTCAAGAATCTCTTCACCTGGTGGGAAGGCGCGACGATCGGCACCGCCCTCTACAGCTGGAGGAACGGCCGCGAGGTCGGCAGGGATGCCCTCGGCAACGTCTATTTCGGAGGCAAAAAGGGCGGCCGCCGCTGGGTGATCTATTCGGGCCCGAACGACGTCAGCCGGGTGCCGCCCGAATGGTATGCCTGGCTCACCCGCCAGATCGACGACGTGCCCGACAAGGCGCTTCCGCCCGCGCCCAAATTCCTGAAGCCGGCGACGCCCAATTTGACCGGCACGCCCGAGGCCTATCGTCCGGCGGGAGCGCTCGAGCGCGGCGGCCATCGCGATCGCGCGACCGGCGACTATCAGCCGTGGACGCCCGACTGACTCATGCGCCGGGCCGCTCTCAATCCTGGCCTGGCGGGGCTTGCGATGCTTGCCGCGCTCGGCGCGCTCGGCGCGTGCAATCCGCGCGGCGCAGGCGAGCAGAACCGGCAGAACGCGGCGGAGGTCGAGAACGATATTGTCGACATTCCGCAGACGGTGACGCGGCTCGCGCCCGGCACCACGCCGATGGCCGAGCGGGTCGCGGTGCTCGGCCTCCTTAACAAGCGCAACGGAATTTCGCGCGAGCTCAGCCTGCGGCCGGGTCAGGCGGTTCGCGTCGGCGACGTGATCGTGCGCCTGCGCGCCTGTGAGACCAGCGCGCCGTGGGAGATCCAGCGCCTGACCGGCGCCTTCGTTCAGCTCGACATCCGCAATCCGCAAGGGCAGTTCCAGCGCGTCTTCTCGGGCTGGCTCTACAAGGAGACGCCGTCGCTGAACGTCGTCGAGCACCCGATTTACGACGTCTGGCCGAGGAGCTGCGCGATGACCCACCCGGGCGGGGGCACACCGGCGCCCTCGGGACGGGCCGCGAGCAGCCGGTCGAGCGCCTCGAACTCGATCGGTCCCTCGACTGCTCCGCCCGCGGCCGCCGCGGCCGAGCCCTCGCCGAGCGCCGCGGCCAACAGCGCCAGATAATCCTTCTGGTCGATCTCGACAGCGCCGAAGCTCGCGAGGTGCGGCGTCATGAACTGGCAGTCGAGCAGCCGGAAGCCGCCGGCGATCAGCCGCGCCACCAGCCAGGCCAATGCGACCTTCGAGGCGTCGCGCTCAAGCGAGACCATGGATTCGCCGAAGAAGGCGGCGCCCAGGCGGACGCCGTAGAGGCCGCCGGCCAGCTCGCCCTCGCGCCAGACCTCGATCGAATGGGCGCGCTTTGCCTCGTGCAGGCGGATATAGCTGGCCTCGATCTCGGCGTTGATCCAGGTCTCTTCGCGCTCCGCGCAAAGCTTCACAACGCGCGCGAAATTCTTGTCGCAAGTGATTTGAAAATAGTCCGATTTCAAAGTCTTTCGGAGCGATCTCGAGAGATGGAATCGATCGAGCGGAATGATCGCCCGCTTGCGCGGCTCGACCCAGTAAAGGTCGCGCGCGTCGCGGCCGTCCGACATCGGGAACACGCCGATCGAATAAGCGCGGAGCAGGAGATCGGGATCGAGCGTCTTCATGGCGTCGCGAAAATCCACCCGCCGGCGGCGCAGGTCAACCGGATTTGGCGTCAGCCGGATTTGGACCTCTTTGCGAGCCGCTTCTCGATGCCGGTCCACAAGGCGAACAGAGCGGTGGCCGCGGGCGATTTGGGCGGCAGCCTGCCAATGCCGCCGGTGGCGCTCATCGTCTCGAAGGCGCTGGCCATCGGAATGACCGGCCAGTCCGGATGCGCCTCGAGCGCCGCCCGGTGGAGCGACCTGCGCCGGTCGACCATCGAATAGATCGGCAGGATCGGCCCGCGCCGGATCGCATGGCGGTCGAGAAAGGCGACGACCTCGTCGAGCGCGCGCTGCGAGAGAGGCGAGGGGATGACCGGCAGGATGATAAGGTCGGCGGCGCGCAGCACCTGCTCGCTGGTCTCGGTGAGCCCGGGAGGCGCGTCGAGGATGACGCGGTCATAGCCTTGCCCGGCCCGGTCGATCAGCTTCAAGAGCCGCTTCTTCTTGCCGAGCCCGAACAGAAAGCGGTCTAGCCCGCGCAGCGAGGCATCGGCGGGAAGCAGGTCGAGCCGATCGATCGCGGTCGGCTGGATGAGCTTGGCCGGATCGACGTCCCTGGCAAAGACCGCCTGCGCGTCGCGCTTGCCGCTCGACCCCGCGCCCAGCAGGAAGCTCGCCGCCGATTGCGGGTCGAGGTCCCAGAGCAAAGTCCGCCGCGCCGAGCGCGTCGCCGCCGCCCAGGCGAGGCCGGCAGCCAGCGTGGTCTTTCCGACGCCGCCTTTGAGGCTGTAGACCGCGATCGACTGCATGACGCCACCCTTCGCGACCCGGACTAGAGGATTTCGCGCACTTTGTCCTGCGGCCGGCACAGCCGCACGCCCTTTTCGGTCTCGACCAGCGGTCGCTCGATCAGGATCGGATTGTCCACCATCGCCTCGAGGATCGCCTCGTCGCTGACCGCGCCTTCGACCAGATCGAGGTCCTTCGCCAGCTGCTCCTTCGCCCGCAGGCCCTCGCGCGCGCTGATCCCGGCGCGGCCGTAAAGCCGCTTCAGCTCGGCTTTGGACGGCGGCGTCTTCAGATATTCGATCACGGTCACGTCGGCGCCTTCATTTTCGAGAATTTCCAGCGTCTTGCGAGACGTTCCGCACATTGGATTGTGATAGATGGCGGCTTTCATGGCAGGCTCCGATCCCGTTCGTGGTTGCGCAGGATGCGGGCCTGCTCGGCGCGCGCAACCGCCCTGCGGCTCGACCAGCGCATCGCGCCGTCCGACAGGCTCCCGCGCGCGCCGCAATTGCTGCGGCAGCTGCCGTCGCCGTCGGTCCAGCGCAGCCTCGCGCCATCGCGCCAGATGCTGAGCATGCAAGGAGCCCCGTCATGTCCCCGGGCCTGCGGATCGCGAAGGACGAGGCGTCCGTCCTCGAGGCCGGCCATGCCGCCGATGCTGCATTCGTGGCCGTTGAAGAAGTTCAGATGGAGATCGACATAAGCCCGCCGGCGGCCGACGGCGACGATGAGGACGGTGTCGGTGCTGGTGAAGCGGGCGCCCGAAATGTCGCCATTCTCGAAGCGGTGGGTGTAGCGCCCGGCCAGATCGTAAGCGGACGGCGCCGCCGCCGCGCCCACTGCGGCGCCGGCGGCGAACAGGGCCAAAACGGCGCCATATCTTGCGAGCCCCATCCTACCAGCCCCCGCCGCCACCGCCGCCGCCGCCGCCGCCCGACGAGCCGCCGCCGCCCGAGCCTGAGCGCGATCCGGGCGCGGTCGAGGCCGCGGCGGCGCTGCTCGCCAGCGTCGCGCCGACCGCGGTGGCGAACATGCCGGGATTGGACCAGGCATTCTGGCTGCCGACATACCAGCCCATATGGCTGCCCTGGCGGCCGGGATCGGCCGAGGCGGCGGCGAGCACGCCGGCGAAACGGCCCGCCCAGCGATTCTCGACCCCGAGCGCGATCGCGTGCGGCAGATAGCGCTCGAACAATTCGGGAGTCTTTTCGGGCGGATGCAGCTTTTCGAGCCGGTCCTCTTCGGTGACCGAGAGGTAGCGTTCGAAGCCGGCGATCTCGTCCATCGCCTTGCGCCCCTCTTTGGTCGGCGCCGCCATCCACCAGAAGGCCGAAATGGCCAGCGGCAGCGCGAGCAGCGGCGAGAGCATCGCCAGCATGAAGCCGACCTCGCCCGAATCGGCGATCAACGCGAAGGCCATGACGACGAAGGCGAGGCCGCCGATCCCAAGCAGGATCGCCAGCGCGGCAAGCCACCTGCTGGCGCCGGTGACGGCGAGCCGCGAATATTTGCCCGCCCAGAGCGCGCCGATCATCAGCAGGAAGCCGAGCCAGGGCACGAAGGCGGCGCCGCGCTCGGCATAGGGATCGACCGCCTCCACCACCGTGCCGACGAACAGCATCGCCGCCAGCATCAGCACCAGGCCGGCCCAGGCCCAGCCCTTGTTGGTCAGGAAGAGCGTGCCGAGATAGGCATGCTTCAGCCCGCCTTCCAGAGCGCTCTGGGCGGCGCGGAAGGTGGCGTGGTTGGCCTTGTCCATTTCTATGCTGGAGCCGCCGCTGAACAGGCCGGCGAGCATCTCCCGCTCGGGCGCCGGCATGTCGGAGGCGTCGCCGGTCTTGTGGATCGTCGTGCCGCCCTTCGAGAACCAGCCGCCTTCGCCTTCCTCGAGCCGGAGCTTGCCGCGCACGCCGCTGTCGACGATCGCGGCGGCGAAATTGCGGTTGTCATAGCCCATCCGGCGCACGTAGCGGATCGCCGCCGCGCTCATCCCGCCCGGCGGCTGGAAGAGCGGCACCACGGTCCCCGCCACCGGCCCGCGCCCGGCCCGCTTCCAGGCATAGAAATAGAAGAAAGCGAGGCCCACCAAGGCGAGAAGAGCCGCTGCGCCCGCGCCGAACTGCTCGAGCCATTGCCGGGCCGCCGACGGCGGCGGCGGCGGAGTGACTACCCCCTTCTGCCAGGTCACCGAGACGGTGAAACCCTCCTCGGGGCCCAGCGGCGCGGTTGTGCGCAGCACGATCTCGCCAGGCTGCTGCGAGACCAATTCGGCGTTTCGATCCTGCGATCCCTGTGGGCCGGTGTAGAAATTGCTCTCGCGGAAAGACGCCGCTTCGGGCAATTGAATCCGCACCTCGGCGCTCTCGATCGGGAAGCGCCAACCATTGCCGGTGACGTTCCAGTAGAGCTCGTCGAAATCCGGTCCGAAGCGGAGTTGCCGGGTGGTGCGGTAGCGGATGACGTAGGTGTGCCGGCCTTCGGGCAGGTCGACGTCGGCGTCGCCGATGCGGATGCGCACGCCGTTGTCGATCCGCTCGCGCGACCACGGCTCCGCCCGCCCGTCGCGCTCGACGCTCTCGACTTCGAAGCCGACCCGGACGGTGCGGCGATCGCGCGTGTAGCGGGTCGGAAAATCGCGATAGATGCCGCGGCGGATGTCGCGCCCTTCGGCATTGACCTGGATCGTCTCGGTGACCCGAAGCGCGCTGTCGCGCATCACCTCGATGTCGCTGCGCCAGGAGGCGATCCGCTCGCCGGCCGTTTCCGAGAAGAACCGCGTCGGATCGGATTCCGGCCCCTCGGGCTTCTGCGCCGAGCCGGAACCGGGCGCGAGGAGCAACAGCCCCGCCAGCAGCAACGCGAGGAACGGCCGGACCGCGGGCACGGGCTCAGGCCTTCGCCGCGCCGAACTTGACGACCGGCGCGCTCTGGATCGAGGCGTCGTCGTCGGCGTAGAATTCCTCTTCGTTGAAGCCGAGGGGCCGGGCGAACAGCACGTCGGGGAAGGACTGGACCCGCGTGTTCAAGTCGCGGACGGTGGCGTTGTAATAGCGCCGCGCGCCCTGCAATTGCTCCTCGATCGCGCTGAGCTCGTCCTGGAGCTGGCGGAAATTGTCGTCGGCCTTCAAATCCGGATAGGCCTCGGCGACCGCCATCAGCCTCCCCAGCATCGCCGAAAAGGCGTTGTCGGCCTGAGCGGTCGCGGCGACGCCCTTCGCGGTGGTGGCGTCGGCGCGGTGGGCGGTGACCTCGGTCAGCACCTCGCGCTCGTGCGTCGCATAGCCCTCGACCGTGCTGACCAGATTGGGAATGAGATCGGCCCGGCGCCGCAGCTGCACCGTGATCCCGCTAAACCCCTCCCTGACCAGCGCCCGGAAGCGCACCAGCCGGTTGTAGATGGCAACGCCCCAGATGGCGGCCGCCACGATGACGCCCAGGAAAATCCAACCGATCAGGCCCATGTCCGTCCTCCCCTGCTCGTCGCTCCGGCTTCATAAGGCCCGTGTCGGGCGGAGTCGACAACTGGGGGAGGCGATGGCGAGAGGCCGCAAAGGCCGCGAGGGCCTCTGGACTGCGCCATAAATGGAGCGTAATCATTTGCAGGATGTGCAGACTCAAATTGGGGGTACTTCTATCGAAGCGAATCAGGTGAAGAGAAGCGCGAAGCACCAATAGAGTGGAGGCAACAAATGCACTTTTTCCGAATGCTTGCATTTAGCCTGTTGCTAGGGTCGAGCGCGGTCCATGCCCAAAGTTTCGAAATGCGTCGTCCTTCCGTGTCGACAGGCAGCACAGTGCAAATCATTGGAGGGCAACCTGCCAATCCGAACGCTTGGCCGGCGACACTTTGGTTCGAAGGGGGCGCGGGCTTTTGCACGAGCACGGTGGTCGGTCCTCGGGTTGTCCTGACAGCCGCGCATTGCGTCGATAACGGCGCGACCGGCAATGTTCGGATTGGGAATGCATCGACCTCTGTGACTTGCGATCATCATCCCGGCTACGTCAATGACTACAGGCTCGACATTGCGCTCTGCCTAGCCGCCGGCGAGATCACGCTTCCCAATGATGCGCCCTACGAGACTCTGAACGTCGATCCTTTGCGGCCGCCCCGGAGCTCATCCGTCACGCTGCTCGGTTACGGCTGTCGGCGGACGGGCGGCGGCGGTCCCAGCCGCGCGCTCTACAGCGGGACGAGCGACGTCCAATCCCAGGCCGACGATACACCCTATGTGATCACGTCGGGCGGTGCCGCGGTGTGCTTCGGCGACAGCGGGGGCGGGGCTTATTTGAGTCCCGGCACGGGATCGAGGCGCCTCTTTGGTGTCAATTCGCGGGGTGACATCATTACACGCTCGCTGCTCAGCGCGGTGGCCCATCCCGCCATATTCCGTTTCCTTAGGGATTGGAGTCTCGAAAAGAATGCGCGGATTTGCGGCCTCGACGCGAGCCTTCTTGCCTGCCGGGCTTAGGGTAGCGATTGCCGTCGGAACCGCCGCTCTTTGCGGCGCGCTTGCCGTCGCCCAGGAGCGGCCGGACGCCGTCGATGTCCGGCTCGATCGGGTCTTCGCGCCCGAAGCGATCGACGCGATCGCGCGCCTGGGTCGTCCTGAGGAGGTGAGCCTCCCGGCGGGCGGAGACTTTGTCGAGCTCGTTACCGAACGGTGCGGGCGCGTGGATCCCGCCTATGTGGCCGCGTTCCTGCGCGAAAATCCGACTCTCGCGGCGACCGATCTCGCCACTTTTCCAGACGGTTCGGCCATTATGTTCCCTGCCTGCGCGCGGCCTCCTCCGCACACGCCGCACCGGATCCAGCGGCGCGAGAACATTGGCGCATTGTACAACGACCAGGGCCTGTCGATCGACGCGGGCGAGTTGATTCGCGCGCGTCCGATCCAGCTCCTGGAAACGACCATGTCCTGTCTCGTGCGAATTGAAGGAGTCGCGTCCGGCGCAGACGCCGCGGCGCTCCCAGCCTGCAGCGCCGAACGGTTCGTCGAGCTTGAAAACACGCGCCAGTTTCTGGCTAGCAATCCGGACGTGGATCCCAGACGGCTGCAAGTCGACCAGGAGATTCGCCTTCCGCAAGATCCCGTCTGGTCGACGATCGTCCTTCGAGAGGGCGTGGCGCTCGAAGCCGCCATCGCAGAAATCCGCCGGGCGCTGGCGAGCGATGGCGGCGCTCCGGCCGGCCGCGTCACCGGCGCCAGGACAGCCAACCTGATCGCGGACACGCCATTGCCCGAGGGGAGTTGCGTGGGCAGTAGCGAGAATTCGCCATTCTCGACCAGCGAGCTAGCCGCGGCGCTCGAACGGAATTCGCGTCTGCGCCCGCCCCGCCATGAGCGTCCCGCCACGGTCACCGTGATGGTCCTCGACACCGGGCTCGACCATCGCATGCTTGGCCGGGCCATTCCGCCAGGTCATCACGCCAGGATGCGGAGCAATGCGGGCGGCCCCAAGAACTCCCCCGGAATCAATATCCCCATGCACAGCGCCGACCCGACGCCGCCCTGGCGCCTGCCCAATCGGCTCCACGGCAGCGAGGTGGCGGCGCTGGTGCTCGGCGGGCAGTATCTCGAGACGGTCCGCGACAGGCTCGGGCCGATTCGGGTGGCCTTCGCGAGCATCGCCCACGATACAGGCGACGGAGTCTATCTCAGCTCGACGGCGATCTACGGCGCCTTCGACTACGCCGACTGGAACGACATCGATATCATCAACGCGAGCGTCTCCGCGATCGAGGATCGCCAGCCGTTTCGCGATGCGCTCGACCGCTCCAACGGGGCGGTCCTATTCATCACCGCGGCGGGCAATGAGGGGAGCCCCTTCTCTTCGGCCGACCAGACTTGGCCGGGCACTTTTGGCGGGAATCCGGCCAATGCGGGCAACGGGCTGCTCGTGACGGTGGGCTCGCACGACCCCTCCAGGAGAATTTCCGTGTTCAGCCGGCGCGGTTTCAATCGCGTCGACCTGCTGGCGCCCGGCTGCGCGCTTTCGACCTTTACCGCACCGGACGCTTCCCAATCGGAGGTGGTCGGAATCGACCGATCCGGAACCTCCTATGCCGCGCCGGTGGTCAGCTTCGTCGCGGCGCTGCTACGCCTCGAAGGGATGACGCGTGCGGCGATCAAGACGAGGCTCATCACCTCGGTCGATGTCGATGGCGCGCTCGACACTCTGGTATGGTCAAGGGGCCTGCTCAACATGACGCGGGCGCTGACGGTTTGGGAGGATTTCGTAGAATATCGCGTGATTCTCCCCGACAACAGCGAAGAGAGGCGGCGCGCGCATGGACGCCTTCTCTCGGACCACAGGCAACTCATATTGTGCAACGAACAGCCGATCACGCATCGCAGCCTGCTCAAGCTCAGCTGGGCGGCAAACAGCGCCCGGCCTGACGATCCGCGCCAATATTATGCCTGGCAAGCAAGCGAGCAGCAGGAGCGCCCCCAGGACATCATTCGGCATAACGGGTGTGCGACGGTGCGCGGTGAGGATTTCGTCTTCACCGACTCGGCCACCGGGCAAAATATCAACATCGCGCCGGCGAACATCGTGGAATTCGTTGCGCGCTATCGGTAGCCTAGCCACTCACTCTGATTTGTCGCGGCTCAACCACTCCTCCAACCACTTGATCGTATATTCCCCCGCCTGAAACTCGGGGTCCTCGATCAGCGCGCGGTGGAGGGGGATGGTGGTCTTCATGCCTTCGATG
>DASQFO010000401.1:0-3910 GCA_035633095.1 Allosphingosinicella sp.
ATATAATCTGATGACTCGCGACGGCTTCGAGGGCCCGCTGCAGGACCTGTGCGTCGCGCGCGGGATCGGCGCCCTCCCCTATTTCGGGCTCGCCGCGGGCTTCCTCACCGGCAAGTATCGGAGCGAAGCGGATTTCGGCAAGAGCATCCGCGGAACCCGGATGGCCGACTATCTGAACGAGCGCGGCCTTCGCGTGCTGGCGGCGCTCGACGAGGTCGCCGCCGAGGCGGGCGCGACGCCGGCCCAGGCCGCTTTGGCCTGGCTCGCCGCCCAGCCGGGCGTGACCGCGCCGATCGCCAGCGCCACCAGCCTCGCGCAGCTCGAGGAGTTGCTCGGCGTGCTGACGCTCGAGCTGAACGCGGCGCAGATCGAGCGTCTGACGGAGGCGTCGAGCTCATGACCGGGCGGCTCCTTCTCCTTGCCTTGCTGCTCGCCGCCTGCGGGCAGTCCTCCGCCGACGGCGCCGACGCGGCGCAGGGCGTGCGCGTTCCCGCCAACGCGCAGACCGCGCTGTTCGCCGGCGGCTGCTTCTGGTCGGCCGAGCGCGACATCGAGGCGGTGCCCGGCGTGATCCTGGCGGTGTCGGGCTATGCCGGCGGGCGCCTCGCCAACCCCGGCTACGCTGAGGTGACGAGCGGGCGCACCGGCCATCTCGAAGCGGTCCAGGTCACCTTCGATCCGGCGCGGATCGGCTACGGCCAGCTCGTCCGCCGGTTCCTGAGGACGATCGACCCGACCGATCCGGGCGGCCAGTTTTGCGACCAGGGCGACAATTACCGGACCGCGATCTTCGCGCGCGATCGGGCGCAGGCGCGCGACGCCCGGGCGGCGGTCGCCGAGGCGAACCGCGCCTTGCGCGGCCGCGTCGTCACGCCGGTGCGGGCGGCGGCGCGCTTCTGGCCGGCCGAAGCCGATCACCAGGACTATGCCCGCCGCAACCCCGGCCATTACGGCCGCTACCGCCGCGGCTGCGGCAAGGACGCGCGGCTACGGGCGGTGTGGGGCGCGGAGGCGGCGACGCACTAGCGCCGCTCCAGCACCCCCAAAGCCGCGACCACCATCGCTTCGGTGGCGGTCGAGATCACCGCTTCGGCGTCGGGGGCCCAGAACGGGCTGTGCAGCGAGGGCAGGCTCGCCATGTCGCCGTTTGCCGCGGCCCAGCGCGGCTGGGGGACGCCGCCGACCCAGAAGATCAGGCTCTCGAGCGCGGGCTCGGCGATCAGGAAGCGGCCGAAGTCCTCGCCGGCCATGACCGGGCGGGTCTGCTGGACGCGCTCAGGGCCGAAATGGGCGCGCAAGCGGGCCATGGTCGCCTGGGTGAGGGCGGCGGTGTTGACCGTCGCCGGGGTGAACTCGGCCTCGCGGACGGTGACCGTCGGCAGCCGGTCCTCGGGCACGCCGGCGGCGATCGCCTCGCCGCGGGCGATACGGGCGATGCCGGCGAGCAGCATGCGGCGAACCCCGGGCGTGTAGCTCCTGACCGTGATCAAGAGCCGCGCCTCGTCCGAGATGATGTTGTGCTTGGTCCCGGCCTGGAAGCTGCCGACGGTGACGACGGCGCTGTCGAGCGGATCCATCTCGCGGCTGACCAGGGTCTGCAGCGAGGTGACGATCCGGCTGGCCAGCACGATCGGGTCGCGGGTCGTGTGCGGCGCCGCGCCGTGGCCGCCGACGCCGCGAACGACCATGTCGACGCTGTCGACATTGGCGAGCGCGGGGCCTTCCGAATAGCCGATCGTGCCGGCCGGCAGCGTCGCCGAATCGTGGAAGGCGATGGCGTGGCTGGGCTTGGGGAAGCGGGTGAACAGGCCGTCCTCGAGCATCGCCTTGGCGCCCTGGCTGGTCTCCTCGCCGGGCTGGGCGATCATGACCAGAGTGCCCGACCATTGGCCGCGCATCGCCGCCATCCGCCGCGCGACGCCGACCCAGGCGGTCATATGGGTGTCGTGGCCGCAGGCGTGCATGATGCCGGTCGCCTGACCCTCGCGCGTCGTCCCGCGCGCCCGGCTCGCGAAGGGCAGCCCGGTCTGCTCCTCGACCGGCAGCGCGTCCATGTCGGCGCGCAGCATCAGCACCGGGCCGGGCCCGTTGGCGAGAATTGCGACGACCCCGGTGCCGCCGACGCCGGCGGTGACGGTGAAGCCGGCGCGGCGCGCTTCGGCGGCCATGCGCGCGGCGCTGCGCGTCTCCTGCATCGAGAGCTCGGGATTGGCGTGGAGATCGCGGTAGATATTCATCAGATCGGGCAGGTCGCGCGCGATCGACTGGCGCAGGTCCTGGGCTGGCGCGGCCGTGGTCATGGCCGACGCCAATAGCATGGCGGCGAGGATTTTGCGTCGCATGGCATCGTCGTCCTTGTCAGCGGGTTGTTTCCGTGAATCCTGCTCCAGCACCGCGTCGAGCGACCGGCGTGAGCTCGATCACGTCGAGCAGCGATTCGTGATGGGGAAAGGGAAAGGCGATCCGCCAGCGGTCAGGCGCCAACCGCTCGACGATGCCGACCAGGTCGCGCTCGCGGTCGCGGCCGTAGCGCAGCGCCCTGGTCTCGTCGCTCAGCATCAAGGTGCCGAGGAAGACCATGCGCCGGCCATTGTCGGGGAACAGGATTCCGACGGGGCGCTGCGAGCCGGTCAGCTTGGTGAAATGGAGCCGGCGCCCGACCAGCGCGATCCGGCAGCGGAACGCGGGGTAGGCGACGTAATCTAGAAGGTCGCGCCGCGGCGTGCCCAATTTGATCGTCCGGCAGCTATAATCGCCGGCCGGCGGCGCCGGATCGGCGAGCGCGGCGTCGGGCTCGAACAGGACGCCGCCGCGAACGATCTCGGCCGCATTGTCGCCGGCGCGGACCTGGGCAAGCGCCTCCATCCAGGCGTCGCGCCAGCGCCGCAGCCGGCCGCGATCGTCCCCGGTGGCGACCGAGCGCCAGCTTGCATTTGGGGCGGCCGAGACGACCTCGTCGCGCTGGGCGGCGGCCGCGGAAGCGGCGACGATCGGGAGCGCGAGCAGCAGGGCGGCGAGGAGCGGCTTCATCGTGCCCGAGCTTGCGCCAGATCCGCGGGTCCCCGCAAGCCCCCGGCAATACGTCGCTTGTGTCACCCGAGGGATGCGCTAAGCCCTTGAGATGTGTAGTGGCAGGCAAAAGAGATTTGGCCTTCGGGTCGGCTCATCCCTGCTCGCGCTGCTTATGGCCGCTTCGGCGACGGCCCAGCCTGGCGCTGCTCAGGCCGCTGTCGACGCCAGCCAAACGGCGCGCGCGGCGCTCGATACGTTCGACATGCGCCGGCTCGTGCGCGACCGAGCCTATGCCGAGGAGATATTGCGCCACGTCGATGCGCTCGGTGCCGGTGAGGCGGATCGTGCGGGGATAAGGCTGCTGGCGCTGGCCGCGCTGGCGCGACGCGAGGAAGCGCAGGCGGGCATTGATCGGCTCGTGCTCGCCGGCCCGAGGGAGGTTCAGCCTCATGTCGACGCCTGGTGGAGTGCGCTGATCCTCGAGGATCATGCGCGTGCGGTCGCAGTGCTCGAAGGGGCAAGCCGGCGCGTCCGCGGGGTCGACTGGGCAGAGCTGCGCACGCAGATCGGCCCTTCACTCCCGAGGGCGATGTTCGCGCGGCTCAGCGGCGACGCCACCCGCCCGCTACGCGTGCGCCTGGCCGGGGCGCTGCTCAGGATCGGATGGCCCGGCGACTCGGATCGGGTCGCAGGCGACGATCTGCGCACGATGCTGCTCGACGACCGTCTGGCTGAGGGCGATGCCGGCGGCGCCGCCGACATCGCCGGCGCGATCAGAACGCCGCCCGCGATCCTGCGGCTTGTCGTGCTTCGCCGCTACGACGCGGTGATCGGGATCGACCGCGACCGGCTGGCGATGTTTCGCGCCGCCCTGGCGGAGGAGGATCGCGAGACGGCC
>DASQFO010000402.1:0-2975 GCA_035633095.1 Allosphingosinicella sp.
GCGCAAGGCGCGCTCGCCGACGCGCTCGAAACCGAGCTCGCTTCGGCCCAGGCGCCCGATGCGGCGACCCGGATCGGCGTCACCTTCGGCCGCGCGGACGGGCGGCTGTGCCGCACCTTCGAAAGCGCCGCCGCGTCCGGCCTCGCCTGCCGGAACGGGGCGGGCTGGCAGCTGATGATGACCGCGGCCGGCTCGGGCGGGTCGCGAGGCGAGTTCCGCCAGGCCGGCAGCGGCAATCCGCTCGTCCTCCAGGCGGCGCAGGAGATGATGGCCGGCGCGCCGTTCGACGATGCCGCCGAGCGGCGGGCGCGCGATTCGGGCTGGCGCGGGAGCAGCGCTTCCCGCTAGGTCGGGCTTATGGCCAGCCGCCCGCGCCGCTCCGCGATCCGCCGCGTTTTCGGCTGGCTCCTCAAGGGGCTGCTGATCTTCCTCGCCGGCTCGCTGCTCTGGGTCCTGCTCTACCGGTTCGTGAACCCCCCGATCACCTTCACCCAATTGGGCGACCTGATCGGCGGCA
This sequence comes from Allosphingosinicella sp., assembly GCA_035633095.1. Lineage (GTDB taxonomy): Bacteria > Pseudomonadota > Alphaproteobacteria > Sphingomonadales > Sphingomonadaceae > Allosphingosinicella. The sequence goes on from DASQFO010000402.1 coordinate 518, forward strand.
AAGGCGCCCGCCGGCAATGGCTGGCGATCGAGCGGATCGACCGCGACATGGTCCGCGCGGCGATCGCCGGCGAGGACAGCAAGTTCTGCACCCATTCGGGCTTCGACCGCCAGGCGATCGAGGCGGCAATGCGGCGCAACGCGGCCGGCGGCCGCACCTTGCGCGGCGGCTCGACGATCAGCCAGCAGACGGCCAAGAACGCCTTCCTCTGGCAAAGCGGCGGCTATGTCCGCAAAGGGCTCGAGGCGTGGTTCACGCTCCTCATCGAAAATCTGTGGAGTAAGCGGCGGATCATGGAAGTCTATCTGAACGTCGCCGAGACCGGCATCGGCACCTATGGCGTCAATGCCGGGGCCGAGCGCTATTTCGGCCACGGCGCCGCGATGCTGAGCCCGCAGGAGGCGGCGCGGATCGCGGCCGTGTTTCCGCTGCCCAAGCGCCGCGCCGCGATCGCGCCTCGCGGCTTCACCCGCCGCTACGGCAACATGATCGTCGCGCGCATGAGCGCGGTGCGGCGCGAGGGCCTCGACACCTGCGTCTACCGCTAGAACGGCATCTTGAAGCCCGGCGGCAGCTGGAGGCCGCCGGTGGCGCCGCGCATCGCTTCGGCGGCGGCGACGTCGGCCTTGGCGCGCGCGTCGTTGAGTGCGGCGGCGACGAGGTCCTCCACCATCTGCTTCTCGCTGGGCGCGAGCAGGCTTTCGTCGATGTCGATGGCGATGATGCGGCCCTTGGCCGAGGCGCGGATCCTGACCAGGCCGCCGCCCGAGACGCCCTCGACCTCGACCTTGTCGAGATCCTCCTGCGCCTGCATCAGCTTTTCCTGGGCCTCCTGGGCCATCTTCATCAGTTCATTTAAGTCGGGCAATTCACGCACTCCGTTGTTCGTCGATCCTGTAGCCCGCCAGCTCGGCCTCGGGAAAGGCCTCGAACGCCGCCTGGACGATCGGCGCGTCGAGCACTTCCTGGCGCAGCGCCTGCTCGGCCGCCAGGTCTTGTTCTCGCAGCGAAGGCTGGGGCGCAGCCTCAGAAAGAGTCACCGTCCAATTTCCTTCATAATGCTTTTTCAGCCATTTACGCAGCTTCGAGAGGACTTCCTCGAGCTGCTTCATATCCTTTGGCGCGCGTGAAGATTGCAAGGCAAGCGACGGGGGGGAATAGTCGACCAGCCGGAAATCCTCGCTGAGCTGATGCGCGAGCAGCTTCTCCGACCCACCATCGATCTGGTTCACCATTTCCCCGAAACTTGCGGCTGTTTTCAATAACTCGCCCTGGTTCTCGGGTTTGGGCGCCTCCGGCGCGGCGGCGGTCGGCGCCTCGCCGCTCGCCAACTTCTCCAGCACCGCGCCCGGATCGGGCAGCTCGGCGGCGTGAATGACGCGCAGCAGCGCCATTTCGGCCGCTTCGAGCGGCATCGGCGCGCTGTGCACCTCGGCGAGGCCGCGGAGCAGCAATTGCCACAGCCGGTGGATGGCGGCGTGGCCGAGCCGGCTCGCCCAATCTGCATAGGCCTCGCGCTCCTCGGCCGACTGGGCCGGGTCCTGCGCGCCGCCGACCTTGAAGCGGGTGATGCCGTGCACGGCCTCGAGCAGGCCGCGGATCAGCGCCGACGGCTCAACGCCGAGATCATATTGGTCGCGGACCGCGGCCAGCGCCCCCCCGGCATCGCCGGCGAGGATCAGGCCGAGCAAAAAGCGGGTCGCGCCGCGGTCGGACAGGCCCAACATCGCGCGAACCTGTTCGGCGGTGACCGCGCCGGCACCGTGCGCGATCGCCTGGTCGAGAATCGAGAGGCCGTCGCGGGCCGAGCCTTCGGCGGCGCGGGCGATGAGCGCGAGCGCCTCGGGCTCGACCTCGACTCCCTCGGCCTGCGCGACAAAAGCGAAATGCCGGCCAAGCATGTCGGCGGGGATGCGGCGCAGGTCGAAGCGCTGGCAGCGGGAGAGGACCGTGACCGGCACCTTGTTCACCTCGGTGGTGGCGAACAGGAACTTCACATGCGCGGGCGGCTCCTCGAGCGTCTTCAGGAGCGCGTTGAACGCGTTCTTCGAGAGCATGTGGACTTCATCGATGATGTAAACCTTGTAGCGCGCGGAGACCGCCGAGTAGCGGACCGCCTCGATGATCTCGCGCACGTCGTCGACGCCGGTGTGGCTGGCGGCGTCCATCTCGACGACGTCGATATGGCGCCCTTCGGCGATCGCCGTGCACGGCTCGCAGACGCCGCAGGGAGAAATGGTCGGCCCGCCGGCCCCGTCCGGACCGACGCAGTTCAAGGCCTTGGCGATCAGGCGCGCGGTCGAGGTCTTGCCGACGCCGCGCACGCCGGTGAGCAGGAAGGCATGCGGCACCCGGTTCTGCGCGAAGGCGTTGCGCAGGGTGCGGACCAGCGCGTCCTGGCCGATCAGCTCGGCGAAGCTCGAGGGGCGGTATTTGCGCGCGAGCACGCGGTAGACCG
>DASQFO010000403.1:0-3391 GCA_035633095.1 Allosphingosinicella sp.
TGCCCAGTCCGTTCGGCGCGAACGGCGTGAAGTGGTCGGCCTTCATGAAGAACAACCCGATGATGCCCACGAGCGCCAGGGGAGCGAGCTTCAGCACGGTGGTCACCAGCTGAACCACGCCCGTCTCCCGCACGCCGAGGACGTTCACGACGGTGAGCAACCACACGAGCCCGATCGTGACCGCCGCCATCGCCAGGTTGCTGTTTCCCAGCGAGGGCCAGAAGACCGTCAGGTAGCCGGTGAACGCGATCGCGATCGCGGCGTTCCCGGCCCACGCGGCGATCCAGTAGCCCCACGCGGTCTGGAACCCGATGAAGTCACCGAAGGCCCGTCGCGCGTAGGTGTACGGACCGCCGGTCTTCGGGTATGCGCGGCCCAGCGTCGCGAAAACTGCCGCAAGGAGCATGGCGCCGATCCCCGTCAACGCCCACGCCAAGAGCGATCCCGATCCGGAAACGATCGCGACCGCCGCGAGCGAAGCGGGGAGCAAGAAGATGCCCGAGCCGATCATGTTGCCGACGACGAGCGCCACGCACATCGTAAGTCCGAGCTTGCGCTTCGGAGCCGCTGTCGCGTCGCTGAAGGCCCCCGCCATGCGGCGGTGATGCCCGCATCGCCGGGGATTGGCAAATGGTGCGGTCGAGAAGACTCGAACTTCCACGGCCTTGCGGCCACAGCGACCTCAACGCTGCGCGTCTACCAGTTCCGCCACGACCGCTCGTGATGCCCCGGAGACAAGCCTCCCGGGTGGTAGGAGCGGGGCCTCTAGCAGCGGTTGCGCGGGCGCGCAACAATGGGGACAGTCACTTTTCCCGACGCCTCATTCGGGCCGGCACCGTCGTGCGGAAAAGTGACTGTCCCCTTCTCAATACAGGAACATCGGCATGCCCTCGACCCGCATCAGCCGGGCGCGGTAGGCGGCCTTGTCGTAGAGCGCGCTGACGTCGACCGACTTTCTGCCGCTGAGCAAGGTGTCGATCGGCACATGCGAATAATTGCCGTCCGAAAGCGTCACCATCCGCGCCTTCTCGCCGCGCTCGAGCAATTGCACGGCGAGGCCGCCGAAGGCGAAGCCGACCATCCGGTCCATCGCGTCGGGCTCGCCCGAGCGCATCAGATAAGCGAGCTCCTGGATGACGACGCCGGTGCCGAGCCGTTCCATGACCGCCTGGCCGAGCCGGTGGCCGATGCCGGTATCGGCGCGCGCGCCGGCGGGCTTGGCGATGTCGGCCCCGGCTTCCGCCTCGCCCAGGATCCTCGCGCCCTCGGAGATGACGCACATCGAATAATGGGCCGGGTTCGAGGCCTTGTCCTCGGCGAGCAGGGGCAGCAGCACGTCGAGGTCCGCCGGCACTTCGGCGATCACGGTCCGGTCGACCTGGGCGAGGAAGCCGGCGAGCAAGGCGGTCTCGCCGCTCCGCCGCCCGAACAATTCGACGACGCCGATCCGCTCGTGGCTCTCGACGGTGGTGCGCAGCGCGTTGATCGCCTCGACCGAGCGGCTGACCGCGGTCGAAAAGCCGATGCAATAATCGGTGCCGAACACGTCGTTGTCCATCGTCTTGGGAACCGAGATCACCGGCACCCCCTGCCCGGCGAGATGGGCGGAAAAACGCAGGGTCCCGTCGCCGCCCAGGGTGATCATCGCGTCGACGCCGAGCTTGTCGAGCACGTCGAGGATGCGGCCGGTGCGGTCGCCCTCGTCTTGCGTGCGCGGGTCGGTCCGCGAGGTGTGAAGGATGGTGCCGCCGGCCCTGTCGATGCCGCGCACGCTTTCGCGGGTGAGCAACAGCGAATGGGCCGCGACGCTCGCCTCGTCGGCGGGATCGATCGCCATCACGCCCTCCCAGCCGCGCCGGAAGCCGACCACCTCCCAGCCGAAATCGTCCGCCGACAGCACGACCGAGCGGATGCAGGCGTTGAGCCCCGGCACGTCGCCGCCACCGGTGAGTATTCCGATCCGCATCGGGACCGTCTATCGGCGGCGGCGATGCGCTACAACCGGGCACAATCGATCGAGGAGGCACGACGCATCCTGCGCCTGGCCTGGCCGATCATGCTGACCAGCCTCAACTGGACGCTGATGCACATCATCGACGTCGCCGTGGTCGGCCATTACGGCACCGGCGAGCTCGCCGCGCTCGCCGCCAGCCGGGTCCTCACCTTCATCGCGATCGTGATGGGCTTTTCGGGGCTCTCGGGCGTGCTCGTCTTCGCCTCGCGCGCCGACGGTGGCGGCCGGCTCGCGCAAACCGGGGACATCTTCCGCTCCAGCCTGATCCTGGGGCTGGCGGTCGGCGTCGCGACGATGGCGGCGCTGATGGTCTGGGCCCATCCGCTGCTCGAGGCGGTCGGGGTCGAGCCCGCTTTGCGGCGGCCCGGCGCCGCCGTGGTCGAGGCGATGGCGCTCGCCTTCCCGGCGCAGCTGCTGCTCGCCGCCTCGTCCTACTTCCTCGAAGGGATCAGCCGGCCGCGCCGGGTGATGGCGGTCAACCTCCTGATGCTGCCCCTCAACGCTTTGCTCTGCTGGGCCTGGGTGGGCGGCCAGTTCGGGCTGCCGGCTTTGGGCGCGGTTGGCGCGGCCTACGCCACCGCCACCGCTTCGTGGGCGGGCGCCGCGGCGATGATCGCATCGATCTGGCTGCTGCCCCGGGCCAAAAGGCGGCGGGTGCGCGATTTCAGCCTGGCGGCGCTCCGCCGCGCGCTCGCGGGCGTGCCGACACTGGCCTGGTTCGGGCTGATGCCCGCGATCGGCGCCTCGCTCGAGCTTGCCGGCTTCGCCTGGCTGATGGTCCTTTCGACCCAGCTCGGCAACGCCGCCGCCGGCGCCTTCCAGGCGATGCTCTCAGTGCACAATCTCGCCTTCGCCTTGTCGATGGGCTTCGGCTCGGCGGCGGGCGTGCGGGTCGGCAATGCGGTCGGGGCCGGGCTCCGGGCCGAAGCCTGGCCCCGCGCCCTCATCGCCGGCGGCCTCGCCGCATTGCTGCTCGGCGGCGTGTCGCTCGTCATGGTCTTCGGCGCGCCTTTGCTCGTCCTCCCTTTCTCGGACGATCCGGCGGTGATCGGGCTCGCCGCCTCGATGCTCGCGATCATGGCTGCCTTCCTCATTTTCGACGGCCTCCAATATGTGTTCGGCGCCGCCCTGCGATCGCTCGGCGAGCAGGTCTGGGCAAGCGTCAACGGCATCATCGGCTTCTTCGCGGTGACCGGCGGCCTCGGCTGGCTGCTGGTGCGGCAGGGCTGGGGGCCGGACGGGCTCGCTTACGCGGCCGGCCTCGGCATGCTGGTCTGCGCCGTGCTGCAATTCGGCCGGCTGGCCTGGGTGCTCAAGCTCAGGAAATCGGGCCGAAGCTGAGGCTCAGCGTCCGGCCCCCGCGCGGCACGTCCATCT
>DASQFO010000404.1:0-2470 GCA_035633095.1 Allosphingosinicella sp.
ATGACTAGATCCTCTTCGACAGGTGGATGGCGATACGACAACCCGCCCTGATCGTCGCGTACAATAAGGGAAAGGCAGGAGACTGCTCGGCGCCGGCCGCGATCGCGGCGTCGCGATGCTCGCGCTCGTCGGCCTGGAAGCGCGCGATGCTGGCCGACAGCTCGGGGTCGCTATCCCCCAGGGCTTCGAGCTGCTCCGAATAATGCGCGTCGATCTCGTCCTCGATCGCGGCGGTGCAGGCCATCGCGGCCTCGGGGCCGATCAGGGCGGTGGCGGCGCCCAGCGCATGGCCGGCAACCGCCCAGACCGGCTGCAGGACGGTCGGGCGCACGCCGCGCTCGGCGAGGAGATCGTCGAAATGCCTGAGATGGCCTTTTTCCTGCTCGGCCATCCGGGCGACGAGGCTGGCGGCGGGATGGCGGTCGCCCAAGACCGCGAGCTGGCCGGCATAGATGCGGGTCGCGCCATATTCGCCGGCCTGGTCGACGCGCAGCATCGAGGGCACGTCCGGCCGCACGTCGCCGGGGCGCCAGGCGGGCGCGTTCACGCCGCGCGGGGTCGCTTGAGGCTCAGCCATAGGATCACCAACGCAGAGCCGAGCGAAAGGATCGCATTCCAACCCGCCATCGAGATTCCGAACAAGGCCCATTGCACCTCGTCGCAGCGGACGACGGGCGCTTCCATGATCGCCTTGAAGAGATCGTCGGCCGATCCCCCGCCGATCATCGAGGTGCATTGGGTGAAGCCCTCGAAATAGCCGGCCTCGACCCCGGCATGGTAGACGCCGATCGCACCGCTGGCGAGGATGGCCAGGGCGGCCAGCCAGACGAAGCTGCGGCCGCGGTCCGGCAGCCGGCCGGCCAGCAAGCCGACGATGGCGAAGGCGAGACCGGCCAGATGGGCGTAACGCTGCCAGTAGCACATCTCGCAGGGCAAGAGGCCGCCCAGATATTGCGAGCCGTAGGCGCCGGCGAGCAAGGCCGCCGGCACCAGCAAGGCGAGCGCCTTGGCCAGACGGAGCGGAGACCTCATCGAAAGCCCAGCCCGGTCAGCGGCGGCCGCGCCGCGGCGCCGCGGCGCCGGCGATCCGCGGCGGCGGCGGCTGGGTCCTGCCCAGCCGCGCGATCGTCCTGAGCGCGTAATCGAGCTGATAGTCGGTGATGCCGCGCTGGGTCAGCTCCGCGCTGGTCGCGGCGAAGCGGGGGTCGGGGCGGCCGTCATCCTGGATGATGTCGTCCTGGACGCCGGCTTCGTTGATCAGGTGCCGCCGCAAATCGGATTCGCGCACCCGGCTGCGCGACCGGTAGTCGGGGTCGCTGAGCTGCGGCACGACGATGTCGGGCGTGACCCCGCCTTCCTGCACCGAGCGGCCGGCCGGGGTGAAATAGCGGGCGGTGGTGAGCCTCAGAGCGCTGCCGTCGCCCAGCGGAATCAGGGTCTGGACCGAGCCCTTGCCGAAGGTGCGCTCGCCCATCACGATCGCGCGGCGATGGTCCTGCAGCGCGCCGGCGACGATCTCGGACGCCGAGGCGGTGCCGGCGTCGACCAGAACGATCACCGGCAGGCCGCGCGCGGCGTCGCCCGGATGGGCGTAGAAGCGTTCGATGTCGGTGCGCCGGCGGCCGCGCTGCGAGACGACCTCGCCGCGCTCGAGGAACAGGTCGGCGACGCCGACCGATTCTTCCAGGAGGCCGCCGCCGTTCGCGCGCAGATCGATGATGTAGCCGAGCGGCGGGCCGCCCAGCTGGCGCTCGATGTCGGCGATGGCCCGGCGGGTCAAATCGGCGGTGTTGCGGTTGAGGAAGGTGGTGATGTTGATGATGCCGACCCGGTCGCGGACCTCCCAGCGCAGCGCCGGAATGTCGATGATCGCGCGGGTGATGGCGACGTCGAAGGGGCGCTCGCGGCCCGGGCGGACAATGGTCAGCCGCACGTTGGTGCCGGGAGTCCCGCGCATCCGGTCGACCGCCTCGTCGAGGGTGCCGCCGTAGAACAAGCGCCCGTCGATATGGGTGATATAGTCGCCGGACTTGATGCCGGCGCGGTCGGCGGGGGTGCCCCGCGTCGCCGAGATCACCTTCACGGCGCCGTCCTCCATCGAGACGGTAAGGCCGAGGCCGCCATAATTGCCCTCGGTCTGGGTCATCATCGCCTGCATGCCGCGCTCGTCCATGAACGAGGAATGCGGGTCGAGGCTGGCCAGCATGCCGTCGATCGCGCCGCGGATCAGGGTCGCGTCGGTGACCTGGTCGACATATTCGGCCTTCACCCGCTCGAGCACGGACATGAACTGGCTGATCTCGCGGACCGCGCCGACGTCGACCTGCGCCATGCTCGCGGTGGTGGCGGGGATGAAGGCGATCGCGCCGACGAGGCCGAGCGCGGGGAGAATGTTGTTGGCCATGATTGTCCTGCTAGAGCTCTTGCCGGCTTCCTACAGCCTAAATAGCTGCGCGCAAAGCAACCTTCG
>DASQFO010000405.1:0-9773 GCA_035633095.1 Allosphingosinicella sp.
CATGGGCGAGATAGGGCCGCTTGCCCCTCCCGGGCGTCCCTTCGTAGCGGCGGAGCAGCGCCCTGAGGTCGCGGGTCAAGAGCCGCGCCTGGTCGCGGTCGAGAATGAGGACGCGCCAATATTCGCAGGCATCGGCGTCGACAGTGCCGCCCCGGCGCTCGAGCCGCGGCTTGCCCGCTTCGTCGAGCACGACCAGCATGTCGCTCGCTCCGGACAGCGTGTCGGCGCGCTCGATCGCGGTCCTGAGCTCAGCGGTCAGCCCGTCGCCGACTCGCCGGCCCATAGCCGCGGCGGGGATCAGGAAACTGTCGGCGGCGGCGCGATAGTAACGGATCGGGCGGCCCGCGCGCTTCTGCTCGCGGACGATCTGGAGCAGGCCGAGCCGGAGCAGCCTGCCGACATGGTAGGCGAGCAGGTTGAGCGGGATCGCCAGCGCCGCGGCAGCTTCGGAAAGCGAGCGCTCGCGGCCCATGAACGAAACCAGGATTCGCCGCCGCTTCGAATCGAGGAATATTGCGACCTGATCGGGCGCCTCGATGCGCATGGGCCTAGTCAGGACGGTGTCTTCCATTTGAAGTAGATCGATTACGCCACACGAAACGGAAAGGGAAGCCCGGATCGGGCGCTAGACGAGGCTCTTCGAGGCCTGCTCGAACACGTCCTTGGAAAGGCCCGGCGCGGCGACGATCCGCTCGAGCTCGGCGCGCATCAAGCGGGCGCGATCCTCGCCGAAGCGGCGCCAGCGGCCCAAAGGCGGGACCAGCTTCGCGGCGGTCTGCGGATTGAGCTTGTCGGCGGCCAGGATCGTCTGGCCAAGGAACCGATAGCCGCGCCCCGAGGCGTCGTGGAAGGCGCGCTGGTTGACCGAGAAGGCGCCGACCAGCGACCGCAGGCGGTTCGGGTTCGAGAGGGTGAAATCGGGGTGATTCGCCAGCGCCTCGACCGCCGCCGCGGTGTCGGCCCGGGTCGAGAGCGCCTGCGCGGTGAACCATTTGTCGAGCACCAGGGCGTTGTTCCGGTAGCGCTCGTAAAAGGCCGCCAGCGCCTCGCCGCGCTCGGGCGCGCCGGTGTTGACGAGGACGCCCATGGCGCCCTGCCGGTCGGTCATGTTGTCGGCCTCGTCATATTGCCCTTTGGCCAGCGCCGCCGCGTCCGCCGCGCCGGCCGCCATGATGTAGCCAAGCGCGATCGTCCGGAGGCGCCGCGCGCCCTTGGCGGCCGGGCTGTATTGGTAGCTTCTGCCTGCCGATGCCGCATAAGCGGCGCGCCACAAATCCTCGAGCTCGCGGCCGAGCCCGGCGCGGAGCGCCTCGCGCGCCCGATGGATCGCCTCGGGATCCACCTGTCTCATCTGGTCGCCGATAAAGCCCTCGCTGGGCAGCAGCACCGCTTCGGCGACGAAAGCCGGATCGAGCCCGGTGTTGGTCAGGGTCTCGCGCACCGCCGCGATTACCGGCGCCTGGTCGACCGGGACATCGTCCGAGGCCGCTCCGATCAGCGTGTCGAGCATCAGCTGCTGCATCGCCTCGTAGCGCGCGAAGGGATCGTCGTCGTGCGCGGAGAGGAAGGCGAGATCGGCGGGTCCACGGTCGCTCTCCACGATCACCGGCGCCGAAAAGCCGCGATTGACCGAGAGAATCACGGGCTCGCCGACGCCATCGAAGACCAGCTCGCTCGACGCCGTATCGAGCATCACCAGCTCCTCGGCATGCTTGGCTCCGGTCTCGGCGCCGAACAAAGCGAGCTTCACTGGAATGGTCAGCGGCTGCTTGAGCTTCTGCCCGGGCGTCGGCGGCACCTCCTGGCTCAGCGTCACCCGGACGGCTTCACCCTCCTGGGCCAGCCGCGCGGTCAGCCTGGGCGTGCCCGCCTGGCTGTACCAGAGCCGAAAGCGCGACAGATCCGTGCCGCTCGCCTCCTCCATCGCCTGGACGAAGTCCTCGCAGGTCACCGCCGCCCCGTCGTGGCGCGCGAAATAGAGGTCCGAGCCGGCCCGGAACCCTTGCGCCCCCAATATGGTGTGGAGCATCCGGATCAGCTCGGCGCCCTTGCTGTAGACGGTCGCGGTGTAGAAATTGGAGATTTCGATATAGCTGTCGGGCCGCACCGGATGGGCGAGCGGCCCGGCGTCCTCGGGGAATTGGGCGGCGCGGAGCATGCGCACGTCCTCGATCCTTTTCACCGCGGCCGAACCCATGTCGGCCGAAAAACTCTGGTCGCGGAAGACGGTGAAGCCCTCCTTCAGCGAGATCTGGAACCAGTCGCGGCAGGTGACCCGGTTGCCCGACCAATTGTGGAAATATTCGTGCGCGACGACGCCGGCGATGCCGTCATAGTCGGCGTCGGTCGCGGTGTCGGGATCGGCCAGGACGTAACGCGAGTTGAAGATGTTGAGGCCCTTATTCTCCATCGCGCCGAAGTTGAAATCGGCGACGGCGACGATGTTGAACGCGGCGAGGTCGTATTCGCGGCCGTAGACCTCCTCGTCCCATTTCATCGCCGATTTGAGCGAGGCCATTGCGTGCCCGGTCCGCTCGATGTCGCTCGCGCGCACCCAAATGCCGAGATCGACCTTGCGGCCCGAGCGGGTGACGAAGCTGTCGCGGTTGGCGACCAGGTCGCCTGCGACCATGGCGAAGAGATAGCAGGGCTTGGGGAAGGGATCGTGCCACTCGGCCCAGTGCCGGCCGTCCTCGAGGCCGCCGGCGCCGACCGGGTCGCCGTTCGAGAGCAGGATCGGATGAAGCCGCTTGTCCGCGATCATCCTGACCCGGTAGCGCGACAGGACGTCGGGCCGGTCCGGAAAGGGCGTGATCCTCCGGAACCCCTCGGCCTCGCATTGGGTGCAGAGGAGACCGCCCGATTCGTAGAGGCCCATCAGCTGGGTGTTGGCCCGGGGCGCGATCGAAACTTCCGTTTCGACGACCCCGCTGTCGGCCGCGATCGGGATCCTGAGGATATCCTTCTCGAACCAGTAATTGACGGGCTCGCCGTCGAGCGTGACCCCGATCAGGTCCAGCCCCACCGCGTTGAGCCTGAGCGGCGCCTTGTGGTCGCCGTTGCGCACGACCTCGAGAACCGAGCGAACGATCGTCCGCTCCGCGCCCAGGTCGAATTCGAGGGAAATTTCCGGCACCAGCCACTCCGGCGGCCGGTAATCCTCACGGCGGATGCTAACCGGCGGCGCGGCGGGTGCGTTCAGGGCGTCGGGCATGGGGACGCTCTACCGCTGCCCTTCCCGAGGCGCAATGCGTGCCAAGGCCGCCTCATTCCCCGACCCGGGTCACCGTGACGCTCTGCCTTTCCATCCGCGCTTCGCCGAAGATGGTCATGAAGGCGATGTCGGTGGCGTCGCGGCCGACGGCGATGCGGACGAGGCCTTCCAGGGGCGCGAGCCGGGTCGCGTCGGCGAGGCGCCAGCCGCCGTCGAGCCAGACTTCGACCAAAGCGTGGAAATCGGGCGGCTCGAGCCGCCAGGCATAAGCCGAGACGAGCCGGGCGGGGATGCCGGCGGCGCGGGCGAAGCTCGCCAGCAAATGGGCGTAGTCGCGGCACACGCCCTGGCGCGAGACGAATGTGTCGACCGCGGTCGTGGTCGAGTCGCTCGATCCGGCGACATAATCGACCTCGGCCCGGATCCAGTCGGCCATTTCGGGTATCTTGGCGCCGCCCTCGAAGCCGGCGAAGCGGCGCTCGACGAAGGCCTCGAACCGGTCCGCCTCGCAATAGCGGCTCGGCCACAGATAGGGCACGACCTCGGCGGGAAGGTCGCGCAGCGGCACCGCCGCGAGGCCCTCGATCGGCGCGATTCGCCGGGAGACGTCGACGGTCGCGCGGTAGCGGGCGCGCAGCGGGCCCTCCGCGCGGAGCCAGGTGCGGCGGCCGATCCCGTCCTCGCCCGCGATCGGCCGCAATGGCCCGGCGCCCTCGACGGTCAGCAGGTCCTCGAGCAGCAATTGGTCGGGAAGCGGCGCGGCCTCGACCGCCAGCAGCACGTCCGCCGCCGCCGGGAAGTGATAATCGAGCTCGACGTCGATGTTCAGCCGCACGTTTCCTAAGCTCCCTTCGCCCGGCCAACGCGCAACCGGGCCGGAAGGAGCCCGCTCACTCACAAGGCGGGCCGGGCGGGACGCGACCCGCCTTGAGCGCAATGACGAGGCCCGCGATCGCCAGCGCGCCGCCGGCGATGGCGAGCGCCGACCAGAGATAGCCCTCAACGAGGGTCGAGATCGCCATCGCGATGATCGGGATGAGCACGCTCGAATAGGCCGCCTTGGCGGGTCCGATCTTGCGGATGATCTCGTAATAGAGCCAGAAGGCGAGCGCCGAGGCGACCAGGCCGAGATAGAGGAGGCCGATCCAATAGCCGAGCCGCGCCTCGACGACGGGCGGCCCGACGAAGATCCAGGCGAACAGGGCGTCGAGGAGCGCGCCGTAAAGCATCGCCCAGCCGAGCAGGGCGGCCACAGGGCGCGCCCGGATCGCCGGCATGAGCTGCATGACGTTGGAGACCGAGGCGGCGAGCACGGCGATGAGGACGAAGCCAAGCCCGGTCAGCACCGCCTCGGTCGAGGCGGCGGCCTGACGCACTTCCTGCACGAACAGCAAGCCGACGCCGGCCATCGCGACCGCCGATCCCAGCGCGAAGCGGCCGCTGACCCGCTGGCCGAAGAAGATCCACGCCAAAGCGGCGTTCGGCACCACCAGCAGCGCGAACACGACCGCGGCGAGGCCCGAGGTGATGTAGAGCTCCGACGCGTAGACGAAATTGTAGTTGACCACGAACTGGAGCGTGCCGAGCATGGCGGCAAGGACATATTCGCCGCGGCCGAGACCCAGGCCCTCGCCCTTGAGCCGCGCGATCGCCATCATCGCGGCGCCCGCGATCAAGAAACGGTAGCTGACCGACCAGACGTAGGGGACCGCATCGGCCCGACCGCCGCCCAGCTGGTCCTTGATGACGATCCAGGTCGAGCTCCAGATCAGGGTGATCAGGAGGAAGGGCAGCAGAATCCTGGGGTCGCGCAGACCCGCTGTTCCATTCACAGCGCGTGGATCGCGGCGGCGAGGGCGTCGACATGAGCGGGATCGCTGTCCCAGCTCGTCACCAGCCGCGCCTCATTGGGGCCCCAGTCGTAAAAGTCGAAGCCCTGCGCGCGGAGCGCCGCCGCCTCCTGAGGCGTCACCCGGATGAAGACCTCGTTGGCTTCGACCGGATAGACCAGCCGGTCGGCGCCGGCCGCCTCGGCGAGCCGCGCCGCCGCGCCGTTCGCGGCGCGGGCGTTTGCGAGCCACAGGTCATTGTCGAGCAGCGCCAGAATCTGGGCGGCGAGGTAGCGGCCCTTGGAGAGGAGGTGCCCGGCGCGCTTGCGGCGGTAGCCGGCCGCCGCGGCCAGCTCGGGCTTGAAGAAGACCAGGCAATCGGCCGACATCCCGCCATTCTTGGTGAAGCCGAAGCTGAGCGCGTCGACTCCGGTGCGCCAGCTGAGGTCGGCCGGCGCGCAGCTTTGGCTCGCCACCGCATTGGCGAAGCGGGCGCCGTCGACGTGGAAGCCGAGCTTGTGTTCCCGGCAGAGGTCGCCGAGCGCCGCCGTCTCCTGCGGCGTGTAGACGCAGCCATATTCGGTGGCGTTGGTGATCGAGAGCGCGGCGGGCGGGGCCTGGTGGACGTCGGGACGGATGCCGGCCACCATGCTCGCGACCGTGTCGGGCGTCAGCTTGGCGCCCTCGCCTTCGCCGAGCATCAATTTGGCCCCGCCGGTGTAGAATTCGGGCGCGCCGCATTCGTCGATCTCGATATGGGCGTGGCGATGGCAGAGGATGCGGCCGTGGGGCGGGCAGAGCGCGGCGAGCGCGAGGCTGTTCGCCGCCGTCCCCGTGGAGACCCAGAGCGCCTCGACCTCATGCTCGAACACGGCCGAAAGGGCGCCGTTGAGGCGCTTGCTCCATTGATCGCCGTCATAGGCGGTGTCGATCCGGTTCGCAGCGCCGATCGCCGCCAGCACCTCGGGGCACGCCGCCGCCGCATTGTCCGAGAAAAAGCGCATGTCGGCCCGCCCATAGAGCGATTTCGGGCAGGGAGGAAACGGGGAGATTTTCGTCTCCGCCGTTTACTACAATTTAGGGCCGTCAAAGTAAGGGAATCGACTGGAGATTTAGGGAACAGGCATGGGCGCAGAGAAATTCGTGGACGCCTCTGCCGGCAGCAAGCGTTCGGCCAAGCGGGCTCGGGTGCTGCTCTCGGCCAAGCTGCAGACCTCGTTCGGCGAGGTCGACGCACGTTTGCGCGACCTTTCGCGCAAGGGCGCGCTGGTCGAGTGCTTGCAGATTCCGCCGGCGGGCAGCGAAGTGGTGTTCGTGCGCGGCACGACCGTGGTTCCCGCGCGCGTCGCCTGGGCCGCCGACAACCGCGTCGGACTCGAATTCGACCATATGATCGACGAGCACGAGCTCCTGGTCCATATCGGCAAGCCGGGCAAGGCGCCGCCGCCGGCCTACGCCCAATACCGGCGCCCTCCCCTCGGGCGGGGGATGTCGGTCGAAGAGCGCAAGGTGGCCCAGGCCTGGAGCGTCGCGGTCGGCCTCAACCTGCCCGAAAGCGACAGCTAGAGGCGCGCCATGGACAATTTCGACGGGTCCTGGTCCCTCCCTTCCGAGTTCGGGACACCCTTCCTCACCGGAGAATTGACGGTCGAAGACCGGCAGGAGCCCCAGCTCAAGGGGCGCAAGTCGGAACGGGTCCCGATCATGCTTGGCGCGGGCCTGCGCCAGCGCGGCGGCAGCGGCGTGTCGATCCAGATCGTCGACCTGTCGATCTCGGGCTTCCGCGCCTCGACGCATCTCAATCTGCAGCCCGGGGGCGACGTCTGGCTGCGGCTGCCGGGTCTCGAACCCTGCCAGGCCAAGGTCGCCTGGGCGAAGGGACAATATGTCGGCTGCGCCTTCGAACGGCCGCTCCATCCCGCCGTGCTGGAGATGATCGTCGGCCGCACGCGGGGCGGCTGACCGGGGCCGAACTTGCGCCGATTCCTCCGATTCGGATTCTTCCAAAGGCTGTGATACGTTTCCCGAGTCGAAGGGGAGGCGACGCCATGGAATCCGATCAGCGATACTATTCGCGGCGCGCGGATGAGGAGCGGCGGCGGGCCATGCACGCGCTCACGCCGGAAGCGCGCGAGCGCCACAAGGAGCTCGCCGCCCTGTTCGCATCAAAGGCCGGTCAGGACGCCAAGCTGAGGGAGCCCATGCTCCTGCGAAGCTGACCCCTCCTCGAAACTTCATCGGAGAAAGCGATGGTGCTGCCGGTGAGGATTGAACTCACGACCTCAGCCTTACCAAGGATGCGCTCTACCACTGAGCTACGGCAGCATTTCGCTTTTCAGGAAGGCGGCGCTATGGCCGCTCGCCTCCGGCTGTGTCAAGGCAGGTCCATGGCGAAGACCGATGAGGAGCGGGCGAAGCGGCTCGCCGCCGCCCTCCGCGAGAATCTGAAGCGCCGCAAGGCCCAGGCGCGCGAGAGCCCACAGAGTCATCCCGACGAAAGTCGGGACCCATGAACACGGACGGCGAGAACTAGCCCGGCGCGGTGTTCATGGATCCCGGATCAAGTCCGGGATGACGGTTCGGCTAAAGCGGCGCACAGCTGGCCTCGAGCCAGGCCTTCGCCTCGCCCTCGAGCTGCGGTCCGACGATCCGGAGCACGTCGGCGTGATAGGCGTCGACCCAGCGCCGCTCCTCGCCCGACAGCATCTCGACCTCGATCAGATTGCGGTCGATCGGGGCGAAGGTGAGCGTCTCGAAGCCGAGCAGCTTCTTCTCCGCGCCGTCGACCTCGACGGGAACGATCAGCACCAGATTCTCGACCCGGATGCCGTAGGCGCCGGTCTTGTAATAGCCGGGCTCGTTCGAGAGGATCATGCCGGCCTGGAGCGGCTCGTCGCCGCCGGCCTGGGCGCTGCCGACCGGCGAGATGCGTTGCGGCCCTTCGTGCACCGCGAGGAAGCTGCCGACGCCGTGGCCGGTGCCGTGGGCGTAGTCGAGGCCGACCGACCACAGGAACTGGCGCGCGAAGCTGTCGAGCTGCGAGCCGCGCGTGCCCGCCGGGAAGCGGGCGCGCGAGACTGCGATATGGCCCTGAAGAACGCGTGTGAACCTGTCCTTCATCTCCGCCGTCGGCGTGCCGATCGCGATGGTGCGGGTGACGTCGGTGGTGCCGTCCGGATATTGGCCGCCCGAATCGACCAGGTAGATCGAATCCATCTCGATCGGCCGGTTGGTCGCCTCGCTGACCCGGTAATGGACGATGGCGCCGTTGGGCCCGGCGCCCGAAATGGTGTCGAAGCTCAAATCGCGAAGGTCGCCGCCGGCCTGGCGGAAATCCTGCAGCCTGGCCGCGGCCTTGAGCTCGTCGACGCCGCCTTTCGGCGCCTCCACCGAGAGCCAGTGCAGGAAGCGCGACAGCGCCGCGCCGTCGCGCGCCTGCGCCGTTCTATGGCCAGAAATCTCGACCTCGTTCTTGATCGCCTTGGGCAGGATCGACGGGTCGCGCTTCGAGATCACCCTCGCGCCGGCTTTCTCCAGCGCGTCGAAGATCGCCGCCACCGACCGCTCGGGATCGACCGCCACGGTCTTGCCGGCGAACGCCGCCAGCGCGGGCTCGAAATCGGCGCGCTCGTGGACACGCACGCCGTTGCCGAGATGCTGGCGGACGTCGTCGCCGATCTTCTCGGAAGCGACGAACAGGTCGGCGGTGCCGTCCGCGTTGACCAGCGCGAACGACAAGGCGACCGGCGTATGCTCGACGTCCTTGCCGCGCACGTTGAAGGTCCAGGCGATCGAATCCAATGCGGCCAGCACCGCCGCTTCGGCCTTCTCACCCTTCAGCCAGTCGGCGATCTCCTGTCGCTTGGCGGCGGAGGACTGGCCTGCATATTGGTCGGGATGGACGATGAGCCGCGCCCGCGAGGGCTCGGGCTGGTCGGCCCAGACCGCGTCGATCGGGTTCTTGCCGACCGCGACCAATTCGGCGCCCTTGTCGGCGAGCGCCTCGCGCGCCTTCGTCACCCAATCCTTGGTGTGCAGCCAGGGGTCGTAGCCGATCCGGCCGCCGTCGGGGGCGTGGATTTTGAGCCAATCGGCGATGCTGGTCTCGGGCACCGACTGGTAGCTCCAGTGATTGCCGTCGACCTGGTCCCTGACCTGCAGCGTGTAGCGCCCGTCGACGAAGATCGCCGCCGCCTCGGGCAGCACCACCGCCGAGCCCGCCGAACCCTGGAAACCCGTCAGCCAGGCCAGCCTTTGCGCATAGCTGCCGACATATTCGCTCATATGCTCGTCGGTCAGCGGCACGACGAAGCCGTCGAGCCGGTCGGCCTTCAATTGCGTGCGCAGGGCGGCGAGGCGGTCTTCATAATTGGACATAGGTCTTTCCCGATTGCGCAATCCGCCGCTAGATAAGCCCGTTGCCTGTCCCGCGCCAGCCCGGCGCCCGAATCACGGATGCTCCGATATGCGCTTCCTGTTTGCCGCCCTCCTGCTCGCCGGCGCTCCCGCCGCCGCCCAGATTCAGAGTGAGACTATGACCGCCCAAACCCCGCTTCCCCCGCCGCCGGTCGCCGAGCAGCGCCCTTATTCGTTCGAGCGCCACGGTATCCGCGTCGAGGACCCCTATCACTGGCTCAAGGACCAGTCCTACCCGGTCGTCGACGACGCCGACGTGCTCGCCCACCTGCGCGCCGAAAATGCCTATTTCGAAGCGGCGATGGCGCCGCACC
>DASQFO010000406.1:0-1565 GCA_035633095.1 Allosphingosinicella sp.
GGGTTTCTCGCTTCATCCTTCTGATCGATCGCATGCACTCGCGCCTTGGGCTGCATCGGCAGCGTCACCAGACTGATCTCGACCAGTTCGAGCTCCGTCAGCTCCCTCGGCCCTTCGCCCGTCGCCTCCTTGACCCGGTAGCCGAAGCTCAGCCCCCGAACCGCGCCCTCCTTCAACAGCGCCGCCGCCTCGCGCCCGGCCGCGCCTTGCGACAAGCGCCCGATCACGCGCAGCCCGCGTTTGTCCTCCTTCAGATATTCAACCCGCCCGACCGGCCGCCCTGGCATGTGCTGCCACAACAGGGGCACATTTTCCGCCTGCCGCCGGCACGCCGCCGCGAACGCGCCCGCGCGCACAACGTCGCCGCCCCGGTCGGGCCGGTCGAAAATGGCCGCATAGCCCGCGAACCTCATGGCCGGATCGCCTCGAGCAATCCCATCTTCACCGCCATCCCGGCGACCAGCAGCGCCAGCACGATCCTGACCGCCCAGGCCACGACCGCCCGCCCCGCCGATTTCTTGGCGTCGCGCCAGGCGCGCAGCAATTCGCGCAAATCGTCCATGTCGCGCCGCGCATTTTCGTCACGCAGCCCCAGGGCGGAAAGCGCCCGCTCGGCGCCGACCTCGCTCGCTTCCTCGATCAGCGCGCGCAGCGTCACCAGGTCCGCCCCCTGCCCTTCCGCCTGGGCGACGAGCAGCGCCAGCATCGATGCGTTGGCGTCCGTCATGACTTCGACCTTTCGAAGCCGAGCATTTCGCGCTTCTCCCCGTCGCTCAGGAAATCCGCCCCGCTGACCTGCCGCCACAGCCGCTCGCGATCCTCGCTAAGCGCGCTGATCTGGTCGGCGTCGACCTGCAGCCTGACCCCCGGCCACCACGCCCCGAGCGCGAACGAAACCCCGTTCAGGATCCGCTCCGCCATAGGCAGCACGGTCAGCCGCCACAGCGCTCGATTCGCTTCCTTGTAATTGGCGTAGGTCGAATCCCCGGGCAGCCCGAGCAGCATCGGCGGCACCCCGAACGCCAAAGCGATCTCGCGCGCCGCCGCCGCCTTCAGGCCGACGAAGTCCATGTCGGCGGGGGACAGGCTCATCGCCTGCCACTTCAACCCGCCCTCGAGCAGCATCGGCCGTCCGGCATTGCCGCTCCCCGAGAATTGCGCCTCCATCTCGGTGCGCAGCCGCTCGAACTGCTCGCCCGACAGCGCCGCGCCGTCGCCTGGATCGTAGACCAGCGCCCCCGAAGGCCGCGCCGCATTGTCGAGCAACGCCTTGTTCCACCGGGCCGCCGCATTGTGCACCGCGACCGCGGCCGCCGCCGCATTGAGGCAGCCGAGCCCATAATGGTCGTCCAATGGATGCGCGGCCTTCAAATGGACGACGCCCGGCCGGCCGAGCCCGTCGCGCGCGGCGATCCGGCTCTTGGCCTCGCTTACCTTGTAGACATAGGCGGCCGGCCACCCGCTCGCGTCGGCCTCGATCGTCACCCGCTCGGGCCGCAAGGCGAACAGCTCGGCGGGCAGCCCTTCGGCATCCTGGACCACCTGGACGAATGCATTGCCGTGCA
>DASQFO010000407.1:0-2028 GCA_035633095.1 Allosphingosinicella sp.
CAGCGTCTTGCCGAAGCCGCGGCCGGCCATGATCACCCAGGTGCCCCAGCCGCCGGGCGGGAAGCCCTGCCCGTCATGGGCCCAGCTGCCCCAATCCCGGTCGAACGCCTCGCGCTCGACCGGACCCATGAGGTCGATCGCCCGCTCTCGCTCGGCGGGCTTTAGCGTCAGCAGCCATTCGACGAGGTCGGTATCGGGCGGGAGCAGGTTAAGCTCAGGCCTTCCCACGGTGCCGCTCAATCGCCGAAAGCTTGGTGAGGATCGAGGCCTTGACCTCGGCGAGCGGGCGCGCGGGGCCGCGCCAGCCGGCCAGGCGCCCCTGCCCCGTCACCGCCGGACGGTGCAGCTTCACCACCGCGATCGCCTGATCGAAAGTCATCGGCGGGATCGGCGAATCGGAGCCCGGCGGCCGCCCGGCGAGCGCGCGCTCGGCGCCCTCGACGAGATGGGCGTCGATGCGGTCGACCGCCTCGGCGATCGCCGCCCGGCAGCGCTCCGCAAGCGCCGGATCGCGGCGGCGGCGCTTGTAGATCGCCTCGCGCGAGAAGCCGGTCTTCTTCGCCGCGAGCGTGTAATTGGCGGTAATCGCGAGATGATCGAGGAAGGTCTCCTCGGCCTCGTCGGTCCAGCGCTTGCCCTTGCTCTCGATGATCTGCGGGCCGTCCTTGCCCGAGGCGCGCGATATGCGGCCCGCGGGTCCCTTCCTTCCTGCCTGCCCACCCTCGCCCCCGCGAAGGCCATCCCCTTCCGGCGCGGCCCCACGGCCGTTCCCGGAATCATCTGTCATTCGACTCGCTCTCCCGCTGTTCTTGTTTTGTACCAAAGGATGGCGCAGAAGTCAAGCATTTTTGCCGATCTGGTTCGGCGCGGACCGCGCCGCGCCCGCCGCGGCCCCTCGATTACCTGCCCCCCTTGTAAACCTCCTCTTTACGGCAATGTTGTAGGCCGTCTTCCGTCAGCGCGCGCTTGGCGCGTGCCCGGAGGTATTGATGGCTTCACAATCGGTCGACAATGCGGACCGCATTCCCGCCGGCGGCCTGCTGCTCGCCTGCGTCGCGGAGCACGGCACGGCGAGCCACGCCTACTTCGCCGGCGACTCGCTCAGGCGCGGGCCCGAAGCCACCCGCAACCTCGCCGACGCGATCCATTTCCTGTGCGCGCTGCACGGGCGCCACCCCGGCATTATCGACCACGCCGCCTCGCGCACCGTCGAGCCCGACGCGCGCGCCTGGCTCGCCTGCGCCAGCGACGCGATGGCGGTCGAGCGGACCTATCTGACCCGGCTCTCGGTCGCCGTCGGGGCGATACCCTCGACGCCCGGCGGCGCAACCAGCGAGACCGCGATCCTGGCCCAGCGCGCCGCGCTCGCCACCCTCGCTTTGTCCGATCGCCGCGGCTGCGCGCTCGGCGCCGCTCTGGCCTTCGCCGCCGAGTGGGAATCGATCCGCATCATTCTCGACGCTGCCGCCAAGAGGCTCGGCATCGACGCGCCCGCGTCCGCCCTTTCCGACCGCGACACGATCGAGAAGGTCGCCGACGAGGCCGGCCGCGCGCCCGCGACCCAGCGCGCCTTGCTGTTCGGCGCCGAGCAACTGGCGCTCCAGCACCGCGGCCTCTGGGACCTGCTCGAGGCACGCCAGCAGGCGCGCCGGGAATATTAAGGCCGCTTGCGCGCGTCCGGGCGGGCACTTATGCCGCCTTGCA
Organism: Allosphingosinicella sp.; assembly: GCA_035633095.1. Classification (GTDB taxonomy): domain Bacteria; phylum Pseudomonadota; class Alphaproteobacteria; order Sphingomonadales; family Sphingomonadaceae; genus Allosphingosinicella. Next base: position 1,705 of record DASQFO010000407.1, read on the forward strand.
TGCGCTTCGAAGGCACCCCCTCCTATGTCGCGACCGACGACCTCAAGGTCGCGGTCAACGCCGCGGTCACCCTGCGCCGGCCCCTGCTGGTCAAGGGCGAGCCCGGCACCGGCAAGACCATCCTCGCCCACGAGATAGCGTCGGCGATCGGGGCGCCCTTGATCGAATGGCACGTCAAGTCGACGACCAAGGCGCACCAGGGGCTCTACGAATATGACGCGGTGGCGCGGCTTCGCGACGGCCAGTTGGGCGACGAACGCGTCCACGACATCGCCAACTACATCCGCAGGGGCAAGCTCTGGGAGGCGTTCACCTCGCCGACGC
>DASQFO010000408.1:0-8533 GCA_035633095.1 Allosphingosinicella sp.
ACCTGCTGCTGGCTGGCGGTGAGCGCGTCCGCTTCCTGAGCGATCGCGGTGAGCTGCTGGGTGGGGTTGAGGCCGTCGGCCGACTGCTCCTCGATACCGGCGAGCTGCTGGCCCTTGAGCCCGGCGACGCGGACCATGAAGAATTCGTCGATATTGTTGCCCGAGATGGAGAGGAAACGAAGCCGCTCGAGCAAGGGGTGGGCGGGGTTGCAGGCTTCCTCGAGCACGCGCCGGTTGAAGGCGAGCCAGGAAAGCTCGCGGTTGAAATAGCGCGAAATCGGCTCGGCCGGCGCGGGGACCTGGGCGTCGTTGGCGGGGGTTTTTGCGGGATGGACCATGGCTTCAGCCGGCGCTCCGCGCGCGGAAGATCAGGCCCGCTTCGTCGAGCGCCTTGCGGGCCAGCGGAACGGTAATTCGGCGATGGTGCGAAAGCATCATCCGATCGAGGATGTCGACGATCATGAGAAGAGCATGATAGCTGCGTTCGATGCGCGGGACCAGATAGTCGGCGAGCTCGGGCGGCGCGGCGATGCCGCGGTCGCCGAGCAGCTTGAGGATGAGCTGGCCGAGCAACGCATCGTCGGGCGGCGCGATCTCGACATGGGGGGTGGCGGCGAGGCGGGAGCGCAGGTCCGGCAACCGGATTTCCCAGGCGGGCGGCGCGGCGTCGGCGACGATCAGCAGCGGCCGCCGCCGTTCCTGGGCCTCGTTCCAGGCGTGGAACAACGCCTCCTCGTCGTGGCTTTCGGCATTGTCGAACAGGCGGCCGCCGGTCTTGCGGACGAAGATGCGGCCCAAGAGGCTGCGTCCCGACTTGCGCGGCCCGGTGACGAGGCTCGCCATGACCGGCCACAGCGACCAGCGAATGAGGTGGTCGAAGGCCGCGCGATTCGCGTCCGAGAGGAGGAAATCCTCCTCCTTGTCCGCCACCGGCCAGGCGAGCGGGAGCGCGATCTGGTTCATCGGGGTCTGCCTTCGGCCCCGGAGGTGGCCGTGATCGGCCGGGGAAGGCGGCTGGGTAGGACAGGGTCGAAGGCCGGGCCGGGCAGCCCGGTCGAGCCGTTCGACGCCGCCAGCCGGCTTCTCCGGCCGACCGCGAAGCGGCGGGCTGTCCTTTGCCGCCCGGCTACGTCGCTGCGTCGGTCACGATGTTTCAACATCGCTCCCTCCTCCCTCCTTGCCAGACAACAAATGCCAACCCGTCACGACCGCCTCCGGGACCGAAGTCAGACCCCCAGGGCCCTCAGCGAGAGATCCTCAGCGTATTGCCATTCACCACCGAAACGTTCCAGCCCTGCGAACGAAGCGCCGCCTGGAGCGCGGCGGCATCGCCCAAATAGGTGACCCTCATGACCGAGGTGCCGCCGAGCGCCAGGCTGGTGGTGATCGCCGAGGTGACCCCGTCCACCCGGCTCACCGAGACCTCGGCCTGCTGGACCGAGCCGGCGTCGGGTGTCGAAACCTGGACGTTGACGCTTGTGGTGCCGCCGACGGGCGCCTGCGGCGGCACTTCCTCGGCGAGCGGATCCTCGGCGCTTTCCTCGAGCACGCGCGGCAGCGGCGGCGCGACGATAACCAGCGTCGGATCGGGCCGAAGCAGGCCCTGCTCGAGCGCCTGGATATAGAGCGCGTCCATGCGCCGCACGCCTTCATCGAGCATGCGCGGCACGCCGGCGCTGCTGCGCGCGCGCAAGCTGAAGCGGCCGAGGAAGCGGCCGTCGGGGCCGAAGCGCGCGGTGAAAATCCCCACCGCCGGGCCGCCGGGATAGAGCCGGCGCAATTCGACCTCGGCGACGACGATGTCGGCGGCGCCATATTGATCGAGCAGCATCCGCCACCAGCCGCGCCCGCGCCGCCGCGCCTGGGCCAGGTTGAGCAGCAGCGGATCGATGCCCGAGCCGGAGGGGCGGACATAGTCGATCGCGCTGTTCGCGGTGCGGAACTGCGCCCAGGCGCGCTGCCATTCGTTGCGATACTCGAAGCTGTAGGCGGCAGAGCCCGTCGCCATGACCGGAATGAGGAGGAGCGGCGCCGATCTGGTCGCGAGTCCCTGGACGCCGAGCATCTGGCCGGTGCGGGCGCGGTCGAACAGGACGCCCAGCCGGGCGATGTAGCGGGTCGGCCCGATCTGCTCGTGCTCGATGATGATGCCCGAGACGATGCCGCTGAGCACCGATTCGGGCAGGTTGGGCGCCTGGCCGGGCGGACGGTTGTGGGTGCGGGCCCAGAGCATCCGCCAGCCGAGCGACTGGGCGCGGCGCCAGCCCTCGACCCGCGCCGCCTCGGCGTTGGCGGCGGCGACGTCGACCTCGACGCCGAGGATCTCGAAATTGCTGGCGCTGTCGACCGGCGGGATGCCGCGGTCCGAGCCTTCGAGCTGCGCGTAGAGGATGCCGCCGCCGACCGCGAGCAGCAAAGCGGCGACCGGAATCAGAAAGGCAAAGGGACGGCGCGGGGGCTTCACGCGCGTCTTTTGGCGAGTTGGCCGTGGAAATCCAAGCGGGTTGTGATTAGGCGGCGGTGATGGGCGAGGACAAATCCTACACTTACGCCGAGGCCGGCGTCGACATCGCCGCCGGCAACGCGCTGGTCAAGGCGATCGCGCCGCTGGCCAGGGCGACCGCGCGGGCGGGCGCGGACGCTTCGCTCGGCGGGTTCGGCGGCTTTTTCGACTTGAAGGCCGCGGGCTATCGCGATCCCCTGCTGGTCGCCGCGAACGACGGGGTCGGGACCAAGTTGAAGCTCGCTATCGAGAGCGGCCGGCACGAGGGCGTCGGCATCGATCTGGTCGCGATGTGCGCCAACGACCTCATCGTCCAGGGCGCCGAGCCGCTCTTCTTCCTCGACTATTTCGCGAGCGCGAAGCTGGATCCAGGCGTGGCCAAGCGGGTGATCGCCGGGATCGCCGAGGGCTGCGCAGAGGCGGGATGCGCGCTGATCGGCGGCGAGACGGCCGAGATGCCGGACCTCTACGCCGAAGGCGACTACGACCTCGCGGGGTTTTGCGTCGGCGCGGTCGAGCGCGGCGAGGCGTTGACCGGCGACCGCGTCAGCGCCGGCGACGTCATTCTCGGCCTGGCCTCGTCGGGCGTGCATTCCAACGGCTTTTCGCTGGTCCGCAGGCTCGCCGCGGACAAGGGCTGGAAGCTCGACCGCCCGGCTCTGTTCGACCCGGACCGGCTGCTGATCGAGGCGTTGCTCGCGCCGACGCGGATCTACGTCAAGGCGCTGTTGCCGCTCATCCGGGCCGGCAAGATCGAAGCGCTGGCGCACATTACCGGCGGCGGCCTGCTCGAGAACATCCCGCGCGTGCTCCCCCCCGGATTGCACGCCCGCCTGGACGCCGATGCCTGGCCGCAGCCGCGGCTGATGGCCTTCCTCCAGGCGCAGGGAAATATCGAGCCCGGCGAAATGGCCCGGACCTTCAATTGCGGGATCGGCATGGCGCTGATCGTCGCTGCGCCGGATGTGAACAACGTCGGGCATTTGCTGGAAGAGACTGGAGAAACAGTCTTCGAGATCGGCGCAGTCACCGAGGGCGAGCGGGGGTGCACGGTCGCCGGCTCGGCCGAATCCTGGTCTGGACGCCAAGCCTGGAGCGCGACCCACCATGGCTGATCCGGTCCGGGTCGCGGTGCTGCTTTCGGGGCGGGGCTCGAACATGCTCGCTTTGTCCGAGCACAAGCGGCGCGATCCGGAGCGGACCTACCGGATCGTGCTGGCCGCCTCGAATGTGCCCGATGCGCGCGGGCTCGTTCTTGCCAAGAGGCTCGGGGTCAAGACCTGGGCGAAGAACCACGAAGGGATGAAGCGTGAGGCGTTCGAGGCCCTGCTCGGCGAGGCTCTGGCGGCGCACGACGTCGAGCTGATCGCGCTCGCCGGCTACATGCGGCTGCTTTCGGACGGCTTCGTCGCGAAATGGGAGGGGCGGATTCTCAACGTCCACCCGAGCCTGTTGCCGCTGCACAAGGGGCTCGACACGCACCGGCGCGCGCTCGTCGCGGGCGACGAATATGCCGGCTGCTCGATCCACCTGGTGACCTCGGAGCTCGATTCGGGGCCGGTCATCGCCCAGGCGAAGGTCAAGATCCTGCCGCGCGACGATCCCGACAGCCTCGCCGCCCGCGTGCTCGAGGAGGAGCACCGCCTCTATCCGATCGCGCTCGAGGAATATTGCCGGGCGCTGCGGGAATCGGAGACGGGCTAACCGACAATCTCGTCGGGGCGGAAGAAGAAGTCGATCTCGATCTCAGCGTTCTCGGCGCTGTCGGAGCCGTGGACGCTGTTCGCCTCGATCGATTCGGCGTGGATCTTGCGGATCGTGCCTTGGGCGGCATCGGCGGGGTTGGTCGCGCCCATCACCGCGCGGTTCTTCGCGACGGCGTCCTCGCCCTCCAGCACCTGCACGACAACCGGGCCGGAGGTCATGAAGGCGACGAGGCTGTCGAAGAAGGGCCGCTCGCGGTGAACCGCGTAGAAGCCCTCGGCCTGCTCGCGGGTCATGCGGATGCGCCTGGAGGCGATCACGCGCAGCCCGGCATCCTCCAGCATGCCGGTGATCGCGCCGGTCAGATTGCGCCGGGTCGCGTCGGGTTTGATGATCGAAAAGGTGCGTGTCGTGGCCATGGCCCGCTGAAGCTCCGTGTCTCAAGGATTGGTTCGCGCGCTCTCTAGTCAGCGCGCCGCCTCGGGGCAAGCGCGTGAACGGGGACAGTCGAGTAACTGTCCCCCTTTCCTACCCTTCGTGATTGTCGGCGACGTAGCGGTCGAGCAAAGCGACGCCGAAGCCGGTCGCGCCCTTGTCGTAGAGGTGGCTGGCCTTGTCCGACCAGGCCATGCCGGCGATGTCGAGATGCGCCCACTTGACCCCCTCCTCGACGAAGCGCTCGAGGAAGCAGGCGGCGGTTATCGAGCCGCCCTCGCGCGAAGCGCTGTTCTTCATGTCGGCGATGGCTGAATCCATAATCTTGTTATAGGCCTCGCCCATCGGCAGCCGCCACAAGAGGTCGCCGCTCGCCTTGCCGGCCGCGGCGAGATTTTCGGCCAGGCCGTCGTCGTTCGAGAACAGGCCGGCATATTCGTGGCCGAGGCTGATGATCATCGCGCCGGTCAGGGTGGCGAGATCGACCATGATCTCGGGCTTCAATTCGCGCTGCGCCCAGGTCATCGCGTCGGCGAGGACGAGGCGGCCTTCGGCGTCGGTGTTGATCACCTCGATCGTCTGGCCGGACATCGAGGTGACGACGTCGCCCGGACGCTGGGCGTTGCCGTCGGGCATGTTCTCGGCGAGCGCGCAGATTCCGGCGACGTTGACCTTCGCCTTGCGGGTCGCGAGCGCCTTGATCAGGCCGACGACCGCGCCGGCGCCGCCCATGTCCCATTTCATCGCTTCCATGCCCAGAGCGGGCTTGATCGAGATGCCGCCGGTATCGAAGGTGATGCCCTTGCCGATGAAGACGATCGGCTTCGCCTTCGCTGTCCCGCCGTTCCAGCGCAGGACGAACAGGCGCGGGGGGCGCACCGAGCCCTGGGCGACGCCGAGCAGCGCGCCCATGCCGAGCTTGGTCATCGCCTTTTCGTCGAGCTCCTGGAATATCACGCCAAGCCCGTCCATCGCCGCGCGGCAGCGCTCGATAAAGCTTTCGGGATAGACGATGTTCGCCGGCTCGGTGACCAGCGAGCGGGTGAGGTCGAGGCCCCCCAGCACGGCGGCGAGATGGGCCCATTCCTTCTGGGCGCCGTCGCCGGCGCCGACCACGATCACCTCTTCGAGGGTCGGCTGCTGCTTGCGGCTGAGCTTGGTCCGGTATTTGTCGTAGCGCCAGCTGCGCGCCGCGGCGCCGAAGGCCAGCCGGGCGGCGTCGCGCGGCTCCAGCTTCAGGCCGCCAAGATCGACGACGAGGCGAGTCTCTCCGGAAACAAGCAGCCGCGCGCTGAGCGCGCCGCCTGCCTTTTCCCAGTTGCTTTCCTCTTTCTGCCCGCCCAGGCCGACGAAGAGCAGCCGGCGGACTGCACCGCCTTCGTCCACGAAGGTCTCCACGACGGCCCCGATCTCGCGCTCGAAGCGCTGCGCCTCGGCGGAGCGCACCGCCAGCGTCCGCGCGGCTTCGTCGAGGCCGGCCAGCCGGTCGTGCAGCATGTCCTCGCCGCGGACGGGAATGGCGAGCGCATAGGCGCCCTCGGGACGCTTGGCCGCGAAACTGACTTTGATCACGAGCCCGATCTCCTGTGGCGGCGGATCTGCCGCGACTTGGTTGCGCCATTGCAGGGAGCGGCCTCAGGTGCAATAGGCTGGGCATATCGCCTCGGGCAGAGCGGGATCTGTGAAAACGTTTCGATTGATTTGCGGCACCGCGCTCCCTTTGCTTCTGAGCGCGCCGCTCGCGGCCTTCGCCCAGGATGTCGCCGACCCGGCCGAGGAAGCACCGGCCGAGGTGGCGTTCAGCGCCGACCGGCTCAACTACGACCGGGGCAGCGACACGGTGACCGTGACCGGCGAGGTCCGGATGAACCGCGAAGGCCATCATCTGAGGGCTGACAGCGTCACCTGGAACCGGGTCACGGGCGAGGTCCGCGCCGAAGGCGGCGTCCGCATCACCAATCCCGGCGGCGACGTCGCTCTTGCCGATTCCGCCGTGCTCGAGGACAGTCTGAAGGACGGCGTCGTCCAGAACCTCTTGATCGTGCTCGCCGACGGCGGCCGGCTGGCGGCGGTCGAGGCGACCCGGCGGAACGGCATCACTACCCTCCACCGCGCCGCCTACACGGCCTGCGAGGTGGTTTCGCGCGACGGCTGCCCGAAAGACCCGACCTGGCAGATCAACGCGGTCAGGGTGGTGCACGACCCGGTCCGTCATCGCATCGCCTACCAGGGCGCGACGCTGAACCTGTTCGGCTTGCCCGTGCTCGGCCTGCCGGGCCTGTCGCACCCCGACGGAAGCCAGGGCGGCGGCTCGGGCTTCCTGGTGCCCGAAATCCGCTACAGCCGGCGCAACGGGCTTGCGCTCAGCGTGCCTTATTATGTTCGCCTCGCCCCCAATCGCGATCTGACGGTCACGCCGCACGTCTACACCTCGGTGCTGCCGATGCTCGAGGCCGAATATCGCCAGCTCACTTCGAGGGGCGCCTTCCAGGTGCGCGGCTATGTGACTCACGGCTCGCGGCTGCAGCTCAACCCGCAGGTGCCGACGCCCGGAGGGGATGAAGGCCTGCGCGCCTATATCGAAGGCGGCGGCCGCCTCATCCTGTCGCCGCGCTGGAGCGTCACCGCCTTCGGCCGCTACACCACCGACCGCACCTTCATGCGCCGCTACGATATTTCGCGCGACGACCGGCTGCGCTCGTTCGTCAATGCCGAACGGGTCACCGCCGATTCCTATGTCTCGATCGCGGCCTGGGCTTTCGAGGGGCTTCGCCTCACCGACGTCAACGGCATGCAGCCGATCGCGCTCCCCGCGATCGATGCGCGCTGGCGGATGGCCGACCCGATTTTCGGTGGCCGGATCGAGCTCCAGGCCAACAGCCTCGCCATCGTCCGCACCGGAGGCCAGGACAGCCAGCGCGCCTTCGCGAGCGCGCGTTGGGACCGCCGCTCGCTCACGCCGCTGGGCCAGGAGCTGGTGCTCACCGCTTATGCCCGCGGCGACCTCTATCACGCCGGCGACACGCTGCTGACCCAGACAATCAGCTATCGCGGCCGGGAGGGCTGGAGCGGCCGCTTCATCGGCGCGGCGGCGGCCGACCTGCGCTGGCCGCTGGTCGGCGAGTTCATGGGTGGAACCCAGCGCTTCACCCCGCGCCTTCAGTTCGTCGCTTCGCCGCCGACCGAGAATATGGACATCCCCAACGAGGATGCGCGTTCGGTCGACCTCGAGGATTCGAACCTGTTCTCGCTGAACCGCTTCCCCGGCTACGACCGTTGGGAAGACGGCGTGCGCGTCACCTACGGCGCCGACTGGGCGGTGGATTTGCCCAGCGTCTCGTTCCGCGCGACGGTCGGCCAGAGCTACCGCCTCAACCGCCGGCCCGCGATCCTGCCGCCGGGCACCGGCCTGTCGGGACGCTTCTCCGATTTCGTCGGCCGCAGCGATCTGCGCATCGGCCGCTTCGTCAGCCTCACCCACCGCTTCCGCATCGACAAGGACAGCATGGCGCTGCGCCGCAACGAGATCGACGCCGTCGTCGGCAGCCTGCGGACCTATGCCACGATCGGCTATTTGCGCCTCGACCGGAACATCGATCCGGCGATCGAGGATTTGCGCGACCGCGAGGAGATCAGGTTCGGCGGTCGGATCAGCTTCGCCCGCTATTGGTCGGTCTTCGGCTCGGCCGTGATCGACCTCACCAGCCGGCAGGAGGATCCGCTGTCGGTCGCCGACGGGTTCCAGCCGATCCGCCACCGCCTCGGCATCCTCTATGACGACGATTGCATCGAGCTTGGCCTGACCTGGCGGCGCGATTATGAGAGCAGCGGCGACGCGAGACGGGGCGACAGCTTCCTCATTCGGGTGGCGCTCCGCAATTTGGGGCGTTA
>DASQFO010000409.1:0-2453 GCA_035633095.1 Allosphingosinicella sp.
GTCCAGCTTTCGGATTTCATCGCGGCGCTCGAAGCGGCGCTGGGACGCAAGGCGATCCAGGAACTGCTGCCGCTACAGCCCGGCGACGTGCCCGACACCTTCGCCGACAGCTCGGCGCTGGCCCGCGCCGTGAACTGGCGCCCCAGCACCCCGGTCGCGGAGGGCGTGGGGCGCTTCATCGATTGGTACAAAGCATTTTATGCCAGGCAAGCGGCGGATGAGGGGGACCCGCGGGACCATCACCCGGCAGCCTCCGCGCCGCCGGCGGTGTGATCCGCGCCCGGACGCACCTCGCATCCCGGTTGTGTTCGGCGCTAGGCTCGTGCGAAAAGCGGGCCGACGCGATTGCGGGACCAATCACAGGAAGGTGCAATGAAGGGCTACAAGACGGGGTCGTACTGGCGCAAGCGGACGGATCTTCTCTATTATCAATATATGCGATACATGATCCGGTGCATCGGCGTGAACGCCGGCAGCATCATCGACGTCGGCTCGGGGAATGCGCCCTATCTCGAATGGTTCGACTGGATCCCCGAAAAAGTCTCCGTCGATCTTGATGTCCCGTATTCATCCGATACGGTCAAACCGATCACCGGCAATATTCTCGACCTCAGCTTCGACCGGAAATACGACGTCTGCACCTGCCTGCAGGTGCTCGAACATGTCCCCGATCCCGCGCCTTTCGCCCGGCGGCTGTTCGATCTGTCCGATCTCGTGCTGATCTCGGTGCCGCACAAATGGCCGGCGGGCTCGGTCAAGAGCCATGTGAACGATCCGGTCGACCTCGGGGATGTCGAGCGCTGGTTCGGACGCAAGCCGAACTACAATCTGATCGTGCGCGAGCCGTTCCAGGGCAGGAAAGGCGAGCGCCTGTTCGCGCTTTTCGACGTGCTCGAACCCACGAAACTCTACGGCCGCGAGATCCGGGCCCAGCGGCGCCCGCTCTAAAGAAAACAAGGGCGGGAGGCCGCGGTCGGATGAAAAAGCGCCACGTCGAAATCCTCAAGAAAATCTACAAGCGCCTGCCGCCGCGACTGCGCGGAGCGATCCCGGCGGGGCTCGATCTGTGGCTGCGCGACCGCCTGCTGCCGGGCGCGGGTTTGCGCAAGCCGAGTGGACGGGTGCAGGTGCTGGAATCCAAGCTCTGGGGGGGCTATTCGCGCAAGGCGCTGGCCGACCTCGAGGCGCTCGTCGGGGCGCCGAAGACCGGGGTGAACACCGCGGTGGCGGGCGCGCTGGCGCTCGCGCGCTGGCATGCCCTGGCGGGGGATTTCGAAACCGCGCTCGATCTTATCCGCTTCATGCGCGAGCGCCAGCCCGCGCGGGCGCGCGACCGCGAGCAATACCTGCGCGAGGCGCTGTTTCTCTGCCGGCTCGGCCGGGCGCCGGAAGCCCGGGCCCTGCTGGAGGATCGCCTCAGGCGCGCGCCCTTCGACGTTTCGGCGGAGCTGATGATGGCGAACGCCTGGAACCCGGCCGCCGGCGCGCCCGAGCCCGTCGCCCTGGCCGAGGCCCAGATCCTGGCCAGGATCAACGCCGCCTTCGCCCATTTCGGGCTGGGCGCCATCGCCAAGCACGATCCCGGCGCCGCCCTCTCGCTCGACAACCTGCGCGGGGCGCGCGCCCTCCCCGCCGCGGAGGGGCCGAAGGTCACGGTGATCGTGCCGCTCTGGAACGCCGAGGCCACCATCGGGACCGCGCTGCGCAGCCTCGCCGAGCAGACCTATGAGAACCTCGAGGTGCTGGTGGTCGATGACCTCAGCACCGACGCCAGCGCCGACGTGGTCGCCGATTTCGCCCGCTCCGATCCGCGCTTCCGCCTGATCCGGCAGAGCGTGAACGGCGGCAGCTATGCGGCGCGCAACCGCGCGCTGGTCGAGGCGACCGGCGAATTCGTCACGGTGCATGATGCCGACGATTGGTCGCATCCCGAGAGGATCGCGCGCCACGCCGTCGATCTCGCCAGCCGCGACGTGCCGTTCAACATATCGGCCTGGGTGCGGACCACGCCCGAGATGCTGTTCATCGGCAACTGGCGGCCGATGGCCACGCTCTTCCAGCGCAATTTTTCCTCGGTCTTCTTCCGCCGCGCCCTGATCGACAAGGTCGGCACCTGGGACGCGGCGCGCATCTCGGCCGACGGGGAATTCGTCAACCGGGTGCAGAAACTGCACGGGCTGCGCCGGCAGCGGCCGTTCCTGCCCTGTCCGCTCGCCTTCGGCCGCATCGGGAAAAACTCGCTCACCCAGACCGGCCGGACCCATGTGGCGACCATCTACCACGGGCTGCGCCGCGAGTATCACGAGGCGGGGGATTTCTGGCACGCCGGGCTCGATCCCGCCGTGGTGCTCGCGGAGGGGATCGGGGCGACGCCGCCGTATTTTCCGGCGCCGCTGGCGGTGCGCTCCGCGAGGCAGCCCGAACCCGCGCATGACCTGCTGATCATCGGGGAT
>DASQFO010000410.1:0-2135 GCA_035633095.1 Allosphingosinicella sp.
AACGCGCTGGTCGCCGCCAATGCCGAGCGGCCCGAAAACAACCTGCGGCCCCCGCCGCAGCTGCGGCCCGAACCCGAGGCCGAGCCCGAGCCGGCGCCGGTGCGGGTGGTGCCGCCGGTGGTGCGGCCCGATCCCCGTCCGGAGCCCTACGAATCGCCGCCAGACGACGACCCGCCGCCCGAGGAAGATCCGGAAAAGCCAGTCGAATGAGCGTCCGTCAGGGCCGGAAATCGACCTCGGCTTCGAAGGGGATCGCCTGTTGGTCCGCGAAGGCGCGGATTTCGAAATAGGAGCGGAAGCGGGCGGCCAGCGCATGGAGCAGGGCCTCGCCGGCGGGCGGCGCGGCGCTGTCCAGCGCTCCCCCCAGCGCGTCCTGCGAGGCCGCATCGAAGCGGATCATATTGGCCGATTCGTAGGGCGCGTCCTCGCCGAAATCATGCCATTCGGCGACCAGCCGCCCGGCCTCGTCATACCAGATCGTATGCGCCCCGCTTCCCGTGCCCTTCAGCCGCAGCCGCTGCGCCATCGTCCCGTTCCTTGCAACCGTTCGGCCCGGTTTGAAGCGCACGCCCGCGCGAGGCAAGGCAATCGGGCATTGCGCGGGCCGGAAGCCATGGTACCAAAGTCCATGTTCAGCATCGTCGTCCCCCTGTGGAACAAGCGGCATACGGTGGCGGCAACGCTCGCCACCGCGCTGGCGCAGAGCTGGCGCGACTTCGAGCTGATCATCGTCGACGACGGCTCGACCGACGGCGGCATGGAGGTGGCCGCGCGATTCGACGACCCGAGAATCCGGCGACTGCGCCAGGCGAATAAGGGCCCGGGCGCCGCGCGCAACGCCGCCATCCGCGCCGCCCGCCACGACTGGTTCGCCTTCCTCGACGCCGACGACCTGTGGCTGCCCGATCATCTCGAGGAGCTCGACCGGATTCGCCGCCGCTTTCCCGAGGCCGGCCTGATCGGCACGAAGATCCTGCGCAGCGACCGGCGCGGACGCTATCGCCTGCCCGCGCGGGAGGAGGGCCGCATCGAGCGGGTCGATTATTTCGACTGCGGGGTGCGCGGCAGCTGGTCGACCACGACGAGCTCGGCCGCCATTCCGAGGCGGACGTGGGAGGCGCTCGGCGGGTTCGGCGACGCGCCCTGCGGCCAGGATATCGAATATTGGACGCGGATCGCGCTCGATTTGCCGGTTGCCGTCTCGCGGCGCGCCACCGCCGTCTATATCACTGGAACGGGCGGGATCTGCGACACGGTGCGCAGCCCCTGCCTCGCGCGCGAGCTCGAGCATTGGGGAGACATTTGCCCGGCCATGGCCGTGCTCCGCGACCGGCAGGCAGAGGGCAGGAGCCCCGAGCTTGCCCGCTCGATCGATGGCTATATCGACCGTCAGTTCCGCTATTCCACGCGGCACGCGGCGCGGCTGGGCGACCTCAGGACGTTGCGGTCGCTGCCGCGCCTCTATTTGCGGCGACCGCCGTTGAGCGACCGGCTGCTCCTCGCCTGGGCCAGGGCCCCGGCCCCGGTGGCGCGCGCCGGCTTCGCGATCGGCCTCGGCCTGAAGGCGCTGCTGCGCGCGCTGTCTAGGCGGACGGGCCCGGCCGCGCGGCGGACCTGCGAGGTCAGGCAATGTAGCGGCGGAAGCGCCGCATCACGTCTCGCAGCAGCCGCCGCGCCAGCGCAGTCTGAACTGGTCTGAGCAAGGCGGTCGCGCCCGGCAGCGGGGCGAGCTCCTCGGCCGCCCGCCGCGCGAAATGATAGGCCCGGCTGACGGCGCGGCCGGGGATCACCTCCGGCTCGGCGAGCGTGCCCCAGCCGGAAAAGCCGATCCGGTCGAGCGCCGCGCGGACCTCGGCCCAGCTTATGCTGCCCTCGCCGATGCGGGTGAGGCCGTGGCGGCCGCTGATCCCGCCGCCCTGGAAGGCGAAATCCTTGAGATGCAGCTTGACGATGGCGGGGCCGGCCAGGTCGATCCAGTCCTGGGGCCGGCCGAAAATGATGTTGCCGACGTCGAGATAGGGCCGCGCGAACGGCGATTCGAATCCGTCGATATAACGCACATAGTCGATCGGGCTCAGCAGAAAGCCGTTCCAGACATTTTCGATGCCGAGGACTATGTTCTTCTCGATGGCGGC
>DASQFO010000411.1:0-8343 GCA_035633095.1 Allosphingosinicella sp.
GTCGAGCCGCGCCTTGAGCGCCGGATCCTCGGCGACTGCGCGCTCGACTCGCGCCCGGGTCACCTCGTCGAGCTCGCCGTCGGCGAGCGCCATCAGCAGTTCTTCGTCAATCTGCATCATGCCGCCTCCAGGATGTGCGCGAGCGCCTGGCGGCCCCGGGTAAGCCGCGACGTCAGGGTCCCCATCGGGATGTCGAGCAGGTCGGCCGCCTCGCGATAGGCAAGCCCTTCGACCAGGACGAGCGCGATCACCTCGCGCTGGTCGGGCGACAGGCTGTTCATCGCCCTATCGACGTCGTGCATCTCAACCCTCAACTCGATGTCGCGGTGGGTATCGGCGCCGACCAGCGCGCCTTCCTCTTCGGGAACGAAGGTGCGGGCGCGGCGCGCGCGGCTCCGCGTCTCGTCGATCCAGCAATTGCGCACGATCCTCATCATCCACGAATCCAGCCTCGTCCCCGGCGCCCATTGCTCGCGCGCCTTCAGGGCCCGTTCCACCGATGCCTGCACCAGATCGTCGGCGTCCGCCGTATCGCGGGCGAGCGCGCGCGCGAACCGGCGCAGCCGGGGCAGCAGCGTCAGCAGCTCGCGCTCGAATGCCTGCAACAGGCGTCTCCAATCACTGGGGAGGAAACGGATGCCCTCGCGCGTTTCATCCACAAGCACGAAAAAATATGCAAGGAAGATGCAATGCGTATCGGTCCACGATGGCGGAGGACGATGGCGGCGGCGCTTGCCGCAGCCGCATGCTCGGTGGCGGGCGCGCAATTGGTGCCGCCCGTCCCCAACGTCGGCGGCGTGATCGGCGGCGCGGGGCGGACCGCGGGGGATGCGCTGAGCAACCCGACCGGCTCGGTCGACGCGCTGCGCGGCAATATCAACATGGGCGCGCTCGCCGAAGCCCGGGTCGCGCGGCTCGAGTCGCTGGTCCGCGCCAATCGCGACCGGCTCGAGATGACCGGCCTCGGCCCCGCCGTGCGCGGCCAAGTGATCGCGATCGATCCCGATCCTGCCGCGCTTTCCGCCGCCGAGCAGGCCGGCTTCGTCCGCCAGGGCGACGAGCGGATCGAAGGGCTCGACATCCGCTCGGTCACGCTCGGAGTGCCGCGCGGCTGGTCGGTCGACCGGGCGCTCGCCAGGCTGCGCCGGATCGCGCCATCGGGCACCTTCACCGCCAACCATTTGCACGGCCGGAGCGGGGAGGCGGCAACGGCCGCCGCGATTGGCGCCGCCGCGCTCGCGCAGGGCCGCCCGGAGGGTGCGAACGCCATCGGCATCATCGACGGCGGCGTCGCCGCAAATCCGTCGCTCACGGGGCCGGTTCAGCAGCGCGGCTTCGCGGCCGGCGCGCCCAGCCCCAGCGCCCACGGAACCGCAATCGCCTCGCTGGTCGCGGGGCAAGGGCCGGTGCGCGGCGCGGCGCCGGGCACGGCGCTGCTCGTCGCCGACGTCTACGGCCGCGATCCGGCGGGCGGCAACGCCCTCGCTTTGGTCCGCGCGCTCGGGTGGATGGTGGCGCAGCGCGTGCGGGTGGTCGCAATCAGCCTGGTCGGCCCGGCCAATCCCCTGGTCGCGCGCGCGGTCGGGCAGGCGCGGGCGCGCGGCACCTGGATCGTCGCCGCGGTCGGCAATGACGGCCGCGCCGCGCCGCCGGCCTATCCCGCATCCTATCCCGGCGTGATCGCGGTGACCGGCGTCGACGGTCGGGGCCGGGTGCTGATCGAGGCCGGGCGCGCGCTCCATCTCGATTATGCCGCGCCGGGCGCCGACCTTATGGCGGCGGGCGCGAACGGCAATCTCGTCGCCGTGCGCGGCACTTCGTTCGCGGTGCCGCTCGTGGCCGGCCGGCTCGCGCAGCATGTGCGAGGACCCGATCCGATTGCCGCCCTTGACGGGGAAGCGGTCAGCCGCGGCCGCCGGGAGCTCGGCCGAGGGATCCTCTGCGGAACCTGCCGCACCGTTCGCCGGCGTTGACGGATTAAATCCAGCCTTTCGGTCGTTTTTCTCCCGGAGACTCTGCTTGCGCGGATGGACTCCGAAGGAGAGGGACATGAAACTCGCACTCAAGCTCGCAGCCGGCTGCGCGATCCTGATCGCGGCTCCGGCTTCGGCCCAGATCCTGGGCGGTGGCGGCGGCCTGGGCGGCTCGCTTGGCGGCGCCGGCCAATTGGGCGGCACGCTGGGCGGCACGCTCGGCAATTTGAACCAGACCACGCGCGGCACTGCCGACGGCGCCGTTGACGGCAATGTCGACCGTCGCTCCGGCCGCGGCCGGGCCCGCGCTCGCGGCAATGGCGCGGCGGACAGCGTCACCGGCAGCCGGATTGGTTCGGCCAACCTCAGCGGCAGCGCCTCGGCCAATGCCGATGCCGGCGCCCAGGCGGTCGGCACCGATGCGGTGCGCGGCACCGTGCGCGATAGCCGCAGCATGGCGCGCGGCACCGTCGACAGCGCGCGCGGCACAGCCCGCGGCACCGCAGGCAGCCTCCGCGGCACGGCCGGCCACGCATCGGCCAACGCCAACGGTTCGCTCCAGGGTTCGACGGCGAATCTGGCGGCGGCCGGATCGGTGGCGGCCAATAGCGGCGCGGCGATCCCGGTCTCGCCGGGCATGATCGTCCGCGACACGTCCGGCCGCGTCATCGGCCGCGTGCAATCGCTCCGCGCCCGCGCCAACGGCGTGGTCGACAACGTCATCGTCCGCGTCGGCGACCGGCTCGCCAGCCTGCCCGACGAGAATTTCTCGGCCAGCGGGAACGTGCTCGTCTCGGCGATGAGCCAGGCCCAGGTGTCCCGCGCCGCGAATGGTCAGAGCCAGGCGCAGCAGGGCTCGGACGCCGGGGGACGCGGCGGGGGACGCCGCGACCCGCAGGGCATCGACAAACGTTAGGGCGGCCTTTTCTCCTCCGGGTCGCGAGGGAGGCCCGGGGCTTCGCGCCCCGGGCCTTTTCCTTGCCCGTTGAATCGGGGCCCGTCCCGGTGGCAAAAGAGGGCGCATGAACCCGATCTTCGCCGCGCTTCCCACCTCGATCTTCGAATCCATGTCGATGGAGGCGCGGTCGCGGGGCGCGGTCAATCTGGGGCAGGGCTTCCCCGATTTCGGCTGGCCCGAGGACGTCGTCGCCAAGGCGGCGGAGGCGCTGACCGGAGCGTCGAGCCAATATCCGCCGATGCGCGGCCTCACCGAGCTGCGCGAAGCGGTCGCCCGCCACTATGAAGACCATCAGGGGCTCGCGCTCGATGCCGACCAGGTGATCGTCACCTCGGGCGCGACCGAGGCGATCGCGGCCAGCCTGCTCGCCTTGGTCTCGCCCGGCGACGAAGTGGTGCTGTTCCAGCCGCTCTACGACGCCTATCTGCCGCTCGTCCTGCGCGCCGGCGGCGTGCCCCGGCTGGTGAGGCTGACGCCGCCGGACTGGCGGATCACCGAGGAAAAGCTCGCCGAGGCTTTCTCCCCGAACACCCGCTGGGTCCTCTTCAACAATCCGCACAATCCGACCGCCCGGGCGTTCGACGGCGAGGAGCTGGCGCTGGTCGCCCGGGCCTGCGTCGCCGCCGGCGCGGTCGCGATCTCGGACGAGGTCTGGGAGCATGTCCTGTTCGACGGCCGCGACCATGTCCCGCTCGCCGCGATGCCCGGAATGGCCGAGCGGACGGTCAAGATCGGTTCGGCCGGCAAGATCTTCTCGTTGACCGGCTGGAAGGTCGGCTGGGCGGTGGCGCCGCCGCCGCTCGCCGCCGCGATCGCCAGGGCGCACCAGTTCGTCACCTTCGCGACCCCGCCCAATTTGCAAAGCGCCGTCGCCTGGGGGCTTGGGAAGGACGCGAGCTATTACACCGCCATGCGCGCAAGCTTTGCCGCGTCCCGCGACGCCCTCGCCGGGGCGCTCGGCGAGGCGGGCTATGCGGTCCTCGCGGCGCAGGGCACCTATTTCCTCAACGTCGATCTCGCCGCCTCGGGCATCGACGCCGACGACGCGGCCTTTTGCGACCGCGCCGTCAAGGAGGCTGGCGTCGCCGCGATCCCGGTCTCTGCCTTTTACGCCGAGGACCCGGTCACCAGCGTCGTCCGCCTCTGCTTCGCCAAGCGGCAGGCGACGCTCGAGGCCGGCGTGGCGGGGCTGGCCAAAGCGCGGACGCTGTTCGCGGGACGATGATCGGGCGGCAGGGTCAGTCTCCCTTCAGCCCCTCCTCCTCTTTGTACCGGCTCTCGATGAACCGCCCCTGCGTCTCGAACGCGGCCATGTCCTCGTGGGCGAGCTTGCGCCCCAGATCGTCGAGCGCGGTCCTGGCGGCGTCGAGGCCGGCGACGAGGCGCTCGTCCACGGTCATTCCTTCGCCGTCGCGTTCGCCGCGATATTCGGCGGGCACGCGCTCGTAGCGTTCGATCAGCTCGGGCAGGTGCTTGCCCATCAGCCGGCGCGCGTCTTGGGCGAGCGGATCGAGGATCTCGGCTTCGGCGAGGCGGCTTTCGAGGAGCGGGAGCTGCTGGCTGATCGCGTCGATCCGCCGTGCCGCGGGCGCGGGGAGGGCGGCGCGCTTCCTTACCAGCAGGCTGTCGAGGCGCCGGACGACCGCCTGGTTCGGCATGTCCTCCTTATAATCGACGATCGGTTTTTCGCGGCGCGGCACCAGGAAGAAAAGGCCCGCCGCCACCATCGCGATCAGCGACAGGACGAAGCCGCCAAGGCCGATGCCGTCGAGGACGATTCCGACGACGGTGGTCGCGGCGATGACCAGGAAGACCGCGATCGCGGCGGTGGCGGCCCTTCGCGCCCAGGCGGAGGTCGAGCGGGAGAATTGCCGCGCCTCCGCCGCGCGCGCGGGCGCGCCGCGGTCGATCCGGCCCATCACCTCGTCGAAGCGGGCGATGGCCTGGTCGACCTGTCGGGAATGGGTCATTTTGGGCCTGTCCTACCCTTCGAGCGCGGTCAGCGGACTGTCCGCGGCCGCGCCGCCGCCGGACGCCAGCCGGTTCTGCTCGACGCCCTCGGCGCGGGCGATATAGCCGCGGCTCTTCTCGACCTCGCTGGTCAGGGTGTCGACGGTCTGCTTCATGTTGCCGAGCGCCTCGAGCTTGAACTTATCGATCGCGTCCATCGTGTCGTAGATGTTCTGGAAGGCGCGCTGCAGCGTCTCCAGCGGAATCGTCGCCGAAGCCGCCTGCTTGTGGATCTCGCCCGACTGGGTCTTGAGCATCTCGCCGGTCGATTCGATCATGTTGGCGGTGGTGATGTTGAGCGCCGTGATCTGCTCGAGCACCAGCTTCTGGTTGGTCAGTGCCTGGGCGACGGTGACCGCGGTCCTCAGCGCCGAGACGGTGGTGGTCGAGGCGCGGTCGACGCCCTTGACCAGCTCGACATTGTTCTTTTTGACGAGGTCGAGGGCGAGATAGCCCTGCACGGTGACCGCCATCTGGGTCAAAAGATCGGTGGTGCGCTGGCGGGTGTAGAAGAGCGCGGTCTCGCGGATCGCCTTGGCCTTGGCCGGGTCGGTCGCGTCGAGCTCGTTCGCCTTGTCCTCCAATTTCGCGTCGAGCGCCTTGGAGATGTGGATCATCTGCTCCAGCTTGCCCATCGTCTTCCACAGGTTCGACCGCTCGGTGTCGATCGCGGCATTGTCCATCAGGAGCTCGTCCTTGCCCGACGCGAGCGCGGCGAGGATCGCGGCGATATGGCTCTGCGCCGACTGGTATTTCATGAAATAGCCGCGCAGGCGGTTGCCCCAGGGGATGATGCCGAACAATTTGCGCGGCTTGGCGAGCGCGCCGCCGCGGCCGGGATCGAGCTCCTCGACGGTCTTGCGGAGCTGGGTCAAATTGGCGCCGATGCCGCTATCCTTGTCGATCGCCTTGACCGGCCGGTCGAGGAAGCGGTTGGAGGCGCCGGCGGCTTCCGCGATCTCCTTGCGGCCCATGCCGGTCAGCTGATCGACCTTCTTGCCGAATTCGGGCGAGTTGGCGTCGAGCGCCACCAGCTCGGCGATGAAGGTATCGACCCGTTCCTCGAGCTGGGACTTCTGCTCCTCCTTCAGCGGGACCAGCCCCGCCGCCTGCGCGGCCTGGACGGTCTGGAGCGGCTGCGGCGCCTCCAGCGTCAGCGTGGTTTCGCTCCTGGTCGCGGTCTCGGTCTGGCTTGCCATTGCTCGTCCCTGTCTTCAAAATAAGTGTCGCCCAGAGATTGGGGCGTCCGGCGCTCCAGCGCAAGGGATAAAGTGTATTATTTGCATAACGCACCGGCCCGACGGCAGGGCCGTTGAGCGCGGCGCCCGCTGGCGCTAGAAGCGATCCGTCCAACAGGGAGGACGATCATGAGCAAAGTCATTTTGGGCCTCGCCGCGCTGGCGATGGCGGTTCCGGTCATGGCCCCGGCGGTCGCGGGCAAGAACGACCGCCGCGAGGATTACAACCGCTATTACAGCCAGGACGGCGTCTATAGCGGGCCGACCTGGCGCGGGGATGACGGGCGGACCTATTGCCGCCGCCGCGACGGCACCACCGGCCTCGTCATCGGCGCCGCCGCCGGCGCGCTCGTCGGGCGGGCGATCGATCGGCGCGGCGATCGCGCCGCGGGCACCATCGTCGGGGCGGTCGCGGGCGGCCTGATCGGGCGCCAGATCGAGCGCAGCAACAACAACCGCTGCGAATGAGGCATTTCGTGCTGGCCGCCGCCGCGGCTGCCGCCTGCTTCGTCACGGCCGCCGCGGCGCAGCTCCGCCCCGACCAGGCGGCCGGCACGATCCGCGCGCGCCAGGCCAATTACAAGCAGATGGCGGCCGCGTTTAAGGGGATTAACGACCAGCTGAGGAGTTCCAGCCCCTCGGTCCCGGCGATCCGTCGCGGCAGCGCCGTCATCGCGCGCCACGCGCCGCGATTGCTGCGCTGGTTCCCGCGCGGCAGCGGCCCCGAAGCAGGCATCCGGACCCGGGCCCTGCCCCTTATCTGGTCGGACCGCGCCGCCTTCACCCGCGCCGGCGCGGGCCTCGTCGTCGCCGCGCGCAATCTCCAGGCGGCCGCGCGGAGCGGCGACGTCGCCGCCATCCGCGCCGCCGCGCCCGCGGTCGGCCGCGCCTGCTCAGGCTGCCACGAGGATTTCAGGGCGCCCGAGCAATGAGCCATATCCGGGTCTGGGACCTGCCGACCCGGGCGTTTCACTGGCTGATCGTGCTGCTGATGCCGGCTTTGTGGTGGACCGGCGAGGAGCATATGGACGAATTGCACCTGCTGCTCGGCGAGGTAGCGCTCGGCCTCATCCTGTTCCGGATCGTCTGGGGGCTGATCGGCGGCTCGACCGCCCGCTTCGCCGGCTTCGTCAAGGGCCCCGGCGCGATCCTCGCTTATCTGCGCGGCGAAAGGCCGGCGGGCGTGGGGCACAATCCGCTCGGGGCGCTCAGCGTCCTCGCCTTGCTCGTGCTGCTCGCGACGGTCACCGGGCTCGGCCTGTTCGCGACCGACGAGGACGGGCTCGCGCCGGGGCCGCTGTCGCACCTCGTCACCTTCGATTCGGCGCGAATCCTCGCCGAGCGGCACGAGCAGCTGTTCTGGATCCTGGTCGGCTTCATCGGCCTGCACGTCGCCGCGATCCTGTTCTACCTCTTGGTCAGGCACGACAATCTGGTGACGCCGATGGTCACCGGCGCGCGCGCTGGCAGGGGAGGTGAGGAGGCCATGACCGCCGCCCCGGCCTGGCGTTTCTTCATCGCGGCCGGCGCCGCGGTCGCGCTGACCTGGGCGATCGTGCGCGGAGTCTAGACCTTCGGCAGCGCCTGCGCCGCTTCACCCCAGCCCTGGAGCGTGCGCGACGCGGCGCGATCGAGCAGGAGCTCCGCGTCCCTGACAGTGAAGCGCGCGCCGGACTTCATCTCGTCGAGCTCCTCCCAGCCGATCGGCGCGGCGACGGGGGCGCCTTCGCGGGCGCGGACGGAATAGGGCATGATCGCGGTAGCGCCGCGCTGGTTGCGCAAATAGTCGATGAAGATCCGCCCGGTGCGCTTCGCCTTTGAAAGCGCGGCGGTGAAGCGCTCGGGCTCGGCCTCGGACAAGGCCAGAGCGAAGCGCTGGGTGAAGTCCTTCACCTCCGGCCATTCGGCCTTGGGCGTCAGCGGCGCGATGACGTGGATGCCCTTGCCGCCGGTCAGCATCGGGGAGGTGGTGAGGCCCATGTCGGCGAGGTGGGTCTTGATGTCCTTCGCCGCCTTCCTGACCAGGTCGAAATCCAAGCCTTCGTCGGGGTCGAGGTCGAAGACGATCCGGTCGGGCTTCTCGACATCGGCCACTTTCGAGCCCCAGCCGTGAAACTCGATCGTGCCCATCTGCACGGAGGCGAGGATACCGGCTTTGTCCTCG
>DASQFO010000412.1:0-1678 GCA_035633095.1 Allosphingosinicella sp.
CTTTCGGGCATGTACGCACGGCGCGGCGAGGTGCAGGCGGCGCGGGCGGCGGCCGCCAAAAGCGTGCCGGCCTGTCTTTCCAGCCTGTCGGTGTGCGGAATCAGGGAGGTCGCGGCGGCGTGCCCCGATCCGATCTGGTTCCAGCTCTACATGATCCGCGACCGCGGCTTCATGGCCGATTTGCTCGCCATCGCGCGCGCGGCGGGCTGCGCGGCGCTCGTCTTCACCGTCGATCTGCCGATGCCCGGCGCCCGCTATCGCGACGCCCATTCGGGCATGTCGGGCCCCTACGCGCGCTGGCGCCGCCTCGCCCAGGCCGTGGCCCACCCGCTCTGGGCGTGGGACGTCGGCCTGATGGGCCGCCCGCACAGCCTCGGCAATTTCGCGCCGGTGCTTGGCGGCCAAGGCGGGCTCGACGATTATGTCGGCTGGATCGGCCGCAATTTCGATCCCTCGCTGACCTGGCGCGATATCGATTGGATCCGCTCGCACTGGGAGGGGCCGCTGATCGTCAAGGGCATCCTCGACCCCCAGGACGCGCGTCTCGCGGTCGAGATCGGGGCCGACGGCATCGTCGTCTCCAACCATGGCGGCCGCCAGCTCGACGGCGTCCTCTCCACCGCCCGGGCGCTGCCCGCCATCGCGGACGCGGTCGGACACGCCACGACCGTTCTCGTCGACGGCGGCATCCGCTCGGGCCTCGACGTGGTGCGGATGCTCGCGCTCGGCGCCCAAGGCGTGCTGCTCGGGCGCGCCTGGGCCTTCGCTTTGGCCGCGCGCGGCGGCGCCGGCGTCACCCAATTGCTCGACATTTTCGAGGCCGAGATGCGGCTCGCCATGGCGCTGACCGGGGTCACCGGTATCGCGCGGATCGACCGTTCGATTCTCGCCTAATTCTCGCAGAGCTTCTCGACGGCGCGCTCGGCGACGGCGGCGATCGTCTTCGAGGGATTGAGGCCGATCGGCCGCGGGATCGCGGCGCCGTCCATGACGTAGAGGCCGTCATGCCCGAAGACGCGGCATTCGTCGTCGACGACGCCGCCCGCGGGCGAAGCGGCCATGTTGCAGCCGCCGAGCGGATGCGGCGTGACCAGCGCGCGCAGATATTTCCAGAACAGCGGCGGCAGGGCCTTTCCCCCGGTCGCCTCGGTGAGCTTGACGTGCATGTCTGCCATGCCCTGGACGCCGAGGACGGAACGCTCGGGATTCCAGTCGAGCTTGAGCCGCCGCCGCCACGGCCGCATCCAGGAACGGCCGAGATAGAGGCGGCCGTCCGCCCCGTCGATCGCCTGGCCGAACCAGGGCATGATATGGTCGCGCAGGCTGCCCTTCTGCAGCTTCTTGAGCCGACGCAGCGCGAGCGCCGCGAACACCGAGGCCGAGCGCAGGCGGGCGTCGATATAATATTCCAGCAGGTTCGGGAAGCCGCCGTCCTCGACGAAATAGCGCGCCCCATTCTGGCTGCCGTCGAGAAAGTCGATGGCACCCGAGATGGTCGGCCCTTCGCTCGCATTGACAGCGCGATTCTTGTAGATCGCCGGCGTCAGGAAATCCCCGTTCGAGGTCCAGCCGCGGCCGAGCGCGGGGGAAAGGCGGGCGAGGGTCCGATACTGGTCGCGGCAGCGCAGCAGGAGCTCGGTCGACCCAAGCGAGCCGGCGGCGAGGATGACCTGCTTCG
>DASQFO010000413.1:0-1918 GCA_035633095.1 Allosphingosinicella sp.
ATCATGATGCCGATGCTGCCCAACAGCAGCACGTAAAGGATCGAGATCACGGTATCGATCTGGCCGCTGTCCTGCAGCAGGCGGAACAGGAAGCCGCCGAGGACCGAGCCGATCACGCCGCCGGCGATCACCACCGCGCCCATCTGCACGTCGACGCCCTTGCGGCGGCGGTGGGCGAGCACGCCCGAGATCGAGGTGCCGGTGATCTGGGTGGTCGCCGAGGCGACCGCGACCGGCGGCGGGATGCCGTAGAAGATGAGGATCGGCGTGGTCAAAAAGCCGCCGCCGACGCCGACCATGCCGGTCAGGAGGCCGACCAGCCCGCCCAGACCGACGATCACAAGCGCGTTTACGGAAAGGCCCGCGATCGGCAGGTAGATATCCATCGGGGCGCGACCCTAACGGGGATTGGGAGCATGCGGAAGGCTGCGGCTCAAAAGTCGGCGGCGAGGGTGAGCGCGGGTCCCGAGCCCGGCGCGGCGCCGCCGGCGATGCGGAAGCGCCAGTCGGCGGAGAGGCGCAGGTTCGCGTTCCGGACCGGCAGGCGCCAGGAAATTTGGGGGCCGGCGTCGATACGCGACGCGCCGGGCTGCGCCGCGCCCCAGGCGCCGCCGCCGATCTCGACCGGGCCGACGGGCAGGCCGAGCCGGACCGATGCGTCCACGAACAGGTCGCGCGAGCGCGTTCCCACGAGTCCACCCTGCCCGTAGGCGCTGAGGCGCAGGCCGTGCGGCAAGGCCCGGTCGATGCCGCCATAGAATGTGAGCGCGAAGGCCGAGCGCCCGTCCTTGCCGGCCGCCTGGCGCCGCTCGGCGAGGATGTGGAGAGGGAAGCGCGCCGACGGCCGCCAGTCCAGGCCGACCGCCGCCTCGGCCTCCTCGATCCGCCGGAGCGGCGCATAAAGGCGCGCGCTCAAGGCGAGCGGCCGCGCCGGGTCCCCGTTCAGCCGGTAGAGAAGGCGCCCGCCCGCCTGGCTCCCGCCCAGCGTCCCGCCCGGCGCCAGCGCCGCGCCGCCGTCGCGCCGAACGAGGATCCAGGCCGAGCCCGACCAGCCGCGGGCGGCGGCGGCGGAAGCGGGCGGGAGGATCGCAAGGCGGCGGGCCCGGTCGGGCGCCGCCATCGTCACCGGCAATTCCGGCGGCTCGGAAGAGAAAGGCTCCCGCGAGTCGGCGACAGGAGGGGAAGGCGATGTGGAAAAAGCCGGCCTGCGCCGGCCGGACTCTCCCTTATAAGGCAGTTCCCTTATAAGGGAGAGTAACGGGAGGAGGTCCGGGGCGGGGTCGTCCTGCGGCTCCGCGATCTCGGTCGCGGCAGCGGCTGCGGGTGGCGAGCGGGCGGCGATGGGCGCGGGCACGGAGGGAGCACCCGACGCGTCCGGCGCCGTCCACCAGCCCGGCGCCAGAATGACGGCGCGGATGCAGATCCATCCGCCCACGACCAGCGCGAGGAAGCGGAGCGGCGCTGCCCGCTTCATTCCGCGGGCAGCTGGCGCGGAAACACATGGTCGGTCTTGTCCCAGACCGGCGTCCCGGGCCCGCGGCCGCCGAGATAGCCGATCACGGCGCGCCGCGCCGCCATCATCGCGATCATGTTGCCGGTGACCATACGCGGCACCGAGCGCAGCCCCTCGCCCAAATTGTAGAAGCGGGCGACAAAGCCGAACCGCATCGCCAGCCGCCACACCAGCAAGGCCGAATTGATCGCGATCAGCAGCGTCAGGAACGGCGGAAGGGGCCGCATCGCCCAGGCGGTCAGGGCCTCGACGGCGAGCAGCAGCGCCCACAGGATAAGCGCGAAATAGGCGGCGCAGAGGACCAGGGCGGCAAGCACCGATTGGCGATCGCGCGCGCGCATCCAGCGCTCGGCGAAGCCGCCGGCCCAGCCGAGCCGGTCCCAGCCCGAAAGCGCGATGCCGGTC
>DASQFO010000414.1:0-1936 GCA_035633095.1 Allosphingosinicella sp.
AGATAGCCGGGCGGTCCTCGGCGTCGTTGACGCGGGCGATCGCCCAGCTCGAAAAGCGGTAGGGCAGCAGCCGGAAGAAGCCCCCTCCCCCCGCCGCGAAGCGCCGGCCGGCGATCGAGACCGTGGTCACCGGCAGCTCGATCAGGTCCGCGCCGGCGACCGGGCGCCAGGCGAAGCGCGGCGAATCGCGCCAGCCATAATGGTCGTGGCGGATCGGGGCGACGCTCGACGAATAGGCATAGCCGCGTTCGGCCAGCACCGGATGCGCGAAAGGGGTGCGCGCGTCGATCGAGAAGCTCGGCGCGCGATAGCCGGTCGGCGATCGGCCCGCGGCGTCCTCGATCGCCTTGTGGGCCTTGTCGAGATCGGCCCGGAACGCGGCCTCGTCCATGTTGAAGACGCGCTGATGGTCCCAGCCATGGCTGGCGATTTCGTGGCCGGCATCGGCGATGCGGCGGATCAAGGCCGGGTGGCGCGCGGCGACCCAGCCCAGGATGAAGAAGGTCGCCTTGACGCCGGCTTGCTCGAAGAGCGCCAGCACATGGTCGGTGTTGCGCTCGACGCGGCCCGGGATCGTCTCCCAGGCGTCGCGTGCGATCACCTTTTCGAAGGCGCCGACCTGGAACCAGTCCTCGACATCGACGGAGAGGGCATTCTTCATCGGCCCCCCTGACCTAGGCCGCGTGGGTACGGTAGGCCGGTTCCTGGCTGTTTTCGACCCAGTCGACAAGCAGGATGAGGACGCGGCGGAGCATCTCCTCCTGCTCCCCGGCGCGCGCCTCGAGCGCGGCGATGCGGCGTTCGAAGGCCGGATCGGGGACGGGAGCCGGCCGCGGCGCGGGCTCGTTCGCCGCCACTGGAGCGAGCCGCGCCGCACGGAGCGGCAGCACCCTCTCACCCGTGGGTTCGTGCCGAGGCGCGGGCGCGGGGCCCGCGTCGGCGCCCATTTCGGCGGCGACGGCCGCGACGGCGGCGGCGCCGATCGTCTCGGCGCCTTCGACGGCGGCGTGGAGCATGAGCCGGTGGGCGAGCTGGTTGACCCGGCGCGGAATGCCGCCGCTATGGGCGTGGATCGCGGCGAAAGCGTCGGCGTCGAAATCCGGGCTGCCCTGCCAGTCGACCCGGATGAGGCGGTGGCGGATATAGGCTTCGACCTCGTCGGCGCCCATCGCGTCGAGATGGTGGGTGGCGATGACGCGCTGGCGCAACTGCTCGAGGTGCGGGGCCGCGAGCTTGGCGCGGAATTCGGGCTGGCCGAGCAGGACCGTCTGGAGAAGCGCGCGGCCGCCGACCTGGAAGTTGGACAGCATCCGCAATTCTTCGAGCGCCGAGACCGGCAGGTTCTGCGCCTCGTCGACGATCAGCAAGGTGCGCTTGCCCGCGCCCATCTCCTCTTCGAGCCGGTGCTCGACCGCATCGAGCAGCCGGGCCTTCTCGACCGCATTGGTGTCGAGGCCCAGGCCCTGCGCGACCAGGCGCAGCATGTCGTCGCCCTCGACCTGGGTCGAGACCAGGCTGATCGCGTTCAGGCGCGCCGGATCGAGGCTGGCCATGAGGTGCGCGACCAGGGTCGATTTGCCCGCGCCGATCTCGCCGGTGACGGTGATGAAGCCCTCGCCCTGCGCAAGGCCGTAGCCCAGATAGGCCATCGCCTTCTTGTGCGTCCGGCTGTCGAACCAGAAGCGCGCGTCGGGGGTCAGCTGAAAGGGCTGTCCGGTCAGGCCGTAATGCTCGGTGTACATGCTAGTTTCTCCGTCGGGACAAGCCCTTAGAAGGTGTACCTCAGACCGCCATGGGCCGAAGCGTTGGTGCTCGCATCGACGCCGTCGTCGGCATGGTAGAGGCCGAGCGCGGCGAGCAGCTTGAGCCGGTCGAGGAGGAAGCTCCTGCTGTAGCTCAAGGTCGCGCCGAGCGAGTTCACGTTGTCGGCGTTGGC
>DASQFO010000415.1:0-9619 GCA_035633095.1 Allosphingosinicella sp.
AGCGACCGCGACGGTCCGCGTAACGGTGGCGCAATTGGCGCAGGGAATGGCGGCGCCGGCGCTGTACATGTCGGTCGGGTTGGTAAGATTGACGGTGAGCTGGCCCACGCTCGCCGCGGCCGCGGGGATCTCGAACAAAAGGCCCATCCCGTCCCAGCTACGCTTCAATTCCAAATTGGCGTCGCCGTTCCACTGCGACATGACCGAAATCGAGGCGTAGGAATTGATCGTCGTCGGGGTTCCGTTCGGCGCCACCACCGTCAGCTGACCATTGACCTGGCCCCAGCCGCCCGGCGTGGTCACATCGAAATAGACGCGCGCGAAGGTGCGTCGCCCCGCCAGGATCACAACATTGTGGTCGATGTCCTGAATGCCCTGCGTGATCTCGATGTGGCGGACGGTCACCGCGGTCGTCGCCGGAAACTGCTCATCGCTGAACTGGCTGATATCGAACGAAGGGCCTCGTGGGCGCGGGGGCGGGATCCGGCCGGCATCGGACGGCGGCCCCGCACGGAGCGGAACAGCCGGGGCCATGCAAATCAGCAAGGCGGCTGCGATCCAGGCTTTCGTCATCTCATTGCTCCCACCTTCTGCGCGGCGTCCGGCCAGCGGCCCTGGGGACAGCGTTCATGCGGCAGCTTCGCCTTGCGCCGGACGACGCAGCCGCACGCCCGGCACACGCTCATGTCGATCTCGGTGCTGAGCTTCAGGCCGTAAACCATCGTCTCCGGCGGCGGGCCGAGCATCGGGCAGGTCCGGCAGACGTCGAGCCGCGCGTCCACTGCCTCGGCAGGCAGCGTCTCGAATCCACCCGCCGCCCAGCGGGCCAGCGAGGCGGTTGCCTTCAGGGCCAGGCCGATCGGCGCGGGGACCCCCGGCAACCTCCGCTTGGCGTAGGGCCGGTTGGCGGGCGATCGCAGCAACGTCAGGAGCAGCGGCGGGCTGCCGCGGCTGAGCAACAGCAGCGACGCGAAGCGATCGTCTGCGAACGCGCGCCGCGCCGCCCCTTCGGGAAGTGGCCGGTCGTAGAGCAGCAGCTTTCGCAATGCCTCCTTGCGCTCGCTCCATAGGCCGCCCGGCAGATCGACGAGTGCCGGAATCACTGCGTCACCGCGCGCTTCATGCCGGCTGCACCACAATATTCGCTCCGCCTTCGGCAAGTGGGAGATTGTCCTGCGATACCACATGTTCGACAATGAGGAGGATGCGCGGAGACTGCGCGGCCGCATTGATGCGCAGCACGACCCGGGTCGGATTGTCCGAATCGACCGTGGCCGATTGGATCCGGGCCTTCGGAAGCAGCGAATAATTCTTCACCGCGCTTGCGGAGCTTTTCTCCACCGGCGCGCTGAAAACGACGTCGATCTGCGCGCGGTCGCTCGACAGCGAGGCCCGTACCAATTCAAGGTTCCGCGCCGGTTCCCCGCATGGCGGGACACCCTGGAAAGCCAGCGCATTCCCGATCGTAAGCTGGCGGCAGTCCATGGCGGGATCGTGGCATGGGTCGGAACCGCCTCGCCCGGCCGTTCCGATCAGGCCGAAGAGCGCCGTGATCTGGGTGAGCGCGCGCGTCACGATGTCGACGAACGTCGTGTCGGTAACCAGCTCGCGCAGGCCGTAGGCGTAAGCATAATAATCCGCCTCGCAGACGCATTCCTTCCCGTCCAGCCTCGCCGCCATGGTGATCGCGGCGAGGAGAGCGAGCTCGGAATAGACCTCCCTGATCCGCAGAAAGCCGCCGTTCATGATCACGATCTTCTGGCCGCCGTCGATGAAAGCGTAGACGTTGGGCGTCGTTTCTCGCCAATCGATCACAAAGAAGACGTCGGAAAAGACGGTGCGGGCAAGCGCGATGACGCGCTGCGCGGCGACCCGCGGCCCGGCATTGCCCAGCGCGCTGAACGTAGCCACTGTTGCGAGATGATCCGATTCCGCGTCGGTGAGGAACCGCTTGGCCGCGTTGGGCACGCGGACCATCCCGTGCCCGGTCTCGAAGGCAAATTCCCTCGGCATCTGCACCGCGAGCTTGTCGACAGTCTCGTCGGAATGGTGCCTGTCGATATATTCCGGCGAACCGATCTCGGGCAGCGCATCCTCGCCTTCATCGGCATGCTCGGCCTCGTAGCGGACCTGGACCTCGAAATCGGCTGACACGAGCCCGTTGGTGTTGACCAGCCGGCCGGTAAGATCCGAGCCGTCGTAGCTTCCGTCCATGCATAGGGTGTGGATCGAGGTCGGCACGGGCTGACCGCTTCTGACGCCGAGCACGACGGTCGCCGACTTCCCGTCGGCCTGAGCGAGCCGATCGCCCGGCGCGAGGAACTGCACCGGCTTCAACACGCGGCTGTCCGAGGTGAGGAAGAGATGGCCGGGCGTCACCAGGACCTGTCTCGGATTTTCCTCTCCGTCCATATTGTAGAATATCAAATAAAGGCCGGTGACCGCAGCGCTGGAGGTCGATCCGGAGCGCGACTTCACCTTGGTCGGCTGCCACGCCAGGTCCGTCCCCGCCGCAAGAATCGTGTCTCCCGCCTCGATGTCCTGCACCATCACCCAGCTGCCCGGGCTCTTCTCGATCGGCGTATCCCGCGTGAAACAGGAACAACAGCAATAGCAATAGCCGCCGTTCGGGCCGAATGTCGGGTCCCTCGTGATCATCGGCGATTCGACCGGCATCCCCAGCGTGGAACAATGACTTCCAGCGATGAAGTTTGCCTCCGAACAAATATTGGGACAAGGAACGTTAAGCGGGGGAGGCATGGCGCTAATCTTGTCCAGGCACACTTGTGAGACCATGCTCCCTTCTCCCTATGTCCACATGCGTCGTCTGCGACTCGATATGAATATTGAATCTACATAATGGTCTCAAGTATTCGAGTCGAGTCCTATGGCGAGACTGGCACGCCTTCTATTCGTATATTCAAGTGCTAAGGTTAGAACGCGGCTTTGACCTTCTCTTGGTGAAGCCGCGGCTAAATCTCACCGAGCGCCAGCAGCGCGAAGGTGGCGAGCCAATGTTCGCCCATATAGTCGCCGGCGACGTGGGGCAGGCTGGCGTCGAGATGCGCGTCGGCGGCGCTGCGGGCGAGCGCGGCGAGATCGGGATCGAGCGCAGCGGCGAGCCCGCGCCAGCACCAGGCGCGGCTGAGGTTGACCCCGTCGAGATGGGCGATCTTGCCGTCCGAGCGGTCGGAGACGAAGGCGGGGGTGAACAGGCTCCTCGGCTCTCCGGCCGCGAGATCGGGCAGAAAGGCGCCGAACCACGCGGAGAAATCCCCGCCCGGCATGACGCGGCGCATCAGCAGCGCCTCGGTGAGCGCCGGGGAGAGGAAATCGTCGCCGCCCGGCTCCCAGCCCGGGCAGGCGCGGTCCTCGCCGTAATAACGACCCGCGCGCTCGCGGATCAGCGCGGTGAGCTCAGGATCGTTCGCTTCCGCCCAGTCGCGCGCGAGGATCATCGCGAAGGCGCTGTTGTAATGGGTGCCGGTACGGATCGGGTAGGTGAGCTTGGGCAGGAAGGACTTGAACCGCTCGGCGAAGGCTCCGGCGAGCGGGGCCAGCGCGTCCGCCCACGCCGCATCGTGCCGCTGCGCCTCGGCGTGGAGCGCGAGCAGCCAGGCCCAGCCATAAGGCCGCTCGAACCCGCCGGTATAGGCGCGGTCGAGAAAGGCGAGCTCGCCCGCGACATTCGCCGGCGTCAGCGTCTCGTCGAGCAGCGCCCGAATCCGGGCGGAGACGGGCATGTCCGGATAGAGCCGGAGCGTCCGCAGCAGCAGCCAATAGCCGTGGACGCAGCTGTGCCAGTCGAAGCTGCCGAAGAAGATCGGGTGGAGCTGGCGCGGGCCCAGCAGATCCTCGGGCCCTTCGAGGACCTGGTCGAGCTTGTGCGGATATTCCTTGGTGACATGGCCGAGCGCGATCTCGGCGAAGCGGTTGGCGGTCTCGGCGGTGAGGTGGTGAGCCATTTAGAAAGCCAGGAAGTAGATGAGGAGGATGTTGACCGCCAGCAAAGGCAAAGCCGTGCCGATCTGCGCCTTGATGACGCCGTTGCGGTCCTTGAGTTCGAGCAAGGCCGCCGGGACGATGTTGAAGTTGGCGGCCATCGGCGTCATCAGCGTCCCGCAAAAGCCCGCCAGCATGCCGATCGCGCCGATCACCGCAGCGTTGCCGCCATAGGTCTGGATGAGGAGCGGCACGCCGATCGCCGCCGCCATCACCGGGAATGCGGCAAAGGCATTGCCCATGATCATCGTGAACAAAGCCATGCCGATCGCGAAGACGAGCACGGTCAAGAAGATGCTGCCTTCGGGGATGGCGGCGCGGGTGGCGCCGCCGATGATCTCGCCGACGCCGGCCGCCGCGAAGACCACGCCCAAAGCGGCGAGCATCTGCGGCAGCACCGCCGCCCAGCCGATCGCGTCGATGAGGCGCCGGCCCTCCTGCAGCGGCGCCAGCGGCGGCGGGTGCAGCCAGGCGAAGATGACGACAAGCGCCAGGATCACGCCGAGCGCGAGCAGGATGTAGGTTTCGCGCCGCGCCTCGAAGAGGCCGGACTCGCCGAGCGGGGTGTAATTGTAGAGCAGGGTCCCGACCAGGGCGGTGAAAGGGATGATCAGAGCGGGCAGGAAGAGCTTGTTGCCGCGCAAATCGGAGAAGGCCTGGCGCTCGATCTCGCTGGTCGTTTTCGGGCTCGATTTGCCGATGAAGCCCAAGCCGGCGAGGCCGACCAGGCCGAGCACCAGGAGGCCGTTGCCGAAATCGCCGAAATGCGAGCCGGCGAGCAGGCTCGCCGCCATCAGCCCCCAGAAAGCGGCGTTGCCGAAGCGCTTCTTGTTCGAGGCGTCGAACAGGCTGAGCAAGGCGAAAGCGGCGAACATCGCGCCGGCGAGGATGTAGAGCCATTCCAGCGTAATCATGGCTCGGGCCTCCGCAAGGAGCGGTCGAGCAGCAGCAGCCGCGCGCCATGGATCAGGAAGGCCGCAATCGCGGTCGGGATCGCCCAGACCGCGAGTTCCAGCGGGGCGAGGTCGATGCCGTAGGTCGCCAGCACTTGCTGGATCAGCACGATCGAGCCGATCGCGAAGAAGATGTCCTCGCCGAAGAACAGGCCGACATTGTCGGTCGCGGCCGCATAGGCCTTTACCTTCTCCGCCTCGTCCTCATCGAGCGCGCCGTGCTGCTTCTCGGCCGCGCCCAGCGCCATCGGCGCGACCAGCGGCCGCACGGTCTGGGGGTGGCCCGCGGTCGAATGGAGGCCGATCGCGGCGGTGATCTGGCGATAGAGCAGATAGAGGATCAGCAGCCGCCCGACGGTTGCGTTCTTGAAGCCGGTGATCAGCGCCTTGGCGCGCTGCTGGAGGCCGTATCGCTCGAGCAGGCCGATCACCGGCAGCACGATCCAGACGATGGCGATGATCCGATTGTCGTTGAACGCCTTGCCGAACAGGGAAATGACCGCGGCCAAGTCCAACCCGCCCAGGAGCCCGGTCGCGATCGCCGACACGGTGACGACCAGCATCGGATTGAGCTTCAGCGAGAAGCCCAGGACGACGATCAATATGCCAGCGAGGGGGAGGTAGTGGGTCATGGCGCCCCGAAGCCCCCGCCCCCCGGCGTCTCGATCACGAACGTGTCGCCCGCCGCCAGCTCCGCCGACGCGGTCGCGGACAAGAGCTCTTCGGAACCGTCGGCGCGGACGACTTTGCCGATACCGGGCCTGGCGTCGCCGCCGCCCTCGATGCCCTTGGGCGGCACCCGGCGGCGGTTGGAGAGGATGCCGGCATGCATCGGCTCGCGGAAGCGGATGCGGCGCTCGACGCCGTCGCCGCCCGAATGCGCGCCCGTGCCCCCCGAGCCGCGCCGGATCGCGAACCGCTCGAGGATGACCGGAAAGCGCGTCTCCAATATCTCCGGATCGGTCAGGCGGCTGTTGGTCATATGAGTCTGGACCGCGCTCGCCCCGTCGAAATCCGGGCCGGCCCCGGCGCCGCCCGCGATCGTCTCATAATATTGGTATGTCCGGTTGCCGAAGGTGAAATTGTTCATCGTTCCCTGGCTCGGCGCCAGCGCGCCGACCGCGGCGAACAGGCAGTCGGTGATCACCTGGCTGGTCTCGACATTGCCGGCCACCACCGCGGCCGGGTAGCGCGGATTGAGCATCGACCCCTCGGGGACCTCGAGCGTGATCGGCCGCATGCAGCCGTCGTTCAAGGGAATCGGGTCGTCGACGAGGGTGCGGAAGACGTAGAGCGTCGCCGCCCGGCAGATCGAATAAGGCGCGTTGAAATTGTCGGGAAGCTGATCGCTGGTGCCGGTGAAATCGACCACGGCCGAGCGCTCCTCGCGATCGACCCGGATCGCGACCGAGACGTGGGCGCCATTGTCCATCTCGTAGCTGAACGCGCCGTCTTTGAGCCGGCCGATCAGGCGCCGCACCGCCTCTTCGGCATAAGCCATGACATGGCCCATATAGGCGTCGATCGCGGCCCGGCCATAGTCGCCCGCCACCCGCCGCAATTCGCCCGCGCCGCGCGCGCAGGCGGCGATCTGGGCCTTCAGATCGGCGATGTTGCGGTCCGGATTGCGCGCCGGCCACTCGCCCGCGCCGAGCAGCGAACGCAGCTCGGCTTCGAGGAAGCGGCCCTCGTCGACCAGTAGCTGGTTGTCGATCAGCACGCCTTCCTCGTGCACCGAGCGGCTGTCGGGCGGCATCGATCCCGGCGCGATCCCGCCGATATCGGCATGGTGGCCGCGCGCCGCGACGTACCAGGCGGGCGCCACATCGCCGTCCGCGAACACCGGCATGATCACGGTGATATCCGGCAGGTGGGTGCCGCCGCGATAGGGCGCGTTGAGGACGTAGACGTCGCCCTCCTTCATGCCGCGCCCGTCCCTCGCCTCGCCCCGCGCCGCGATGATGGTGCGGATCGAATCGCCCATCGAGCCCAAATGGACCGGGATGTGCGGCGCGTTGGCGATCAGATTGCCGTCGCGGTCGAACAGCGCGCAGGAAAAATCGAGCCGTTCCTTGATGTTGACCGACGAGGCCGTGTTCTGGAGCGCGACCCCCATCTCCTCGGCGATCGCCATGAACAGATTGGCCATGACCTCGAGCATGACCGGATCGGCCCCGGCGCCCGCGGCCGCGGCCGCGCGAGGGACGGCGCGGGTGAGGATGAGGTTGCCGAGCGCGTCGACCTCGGCCCGCCAGCCCGGTTCGACCACGGTTGTGGCGGAAGGGTCGATGATGAGGGCGGGGCCTGGGATGCGGTCGCCGGGCACGAGATCGCTTCGATCGTAGAGGTTCCCCTGCGGAAGCAGGGGTCCAGTACGGACGCTCGA
The DNA here is from genome assembly GCA_035633095.1 of Allosphingosinicella sp. GTDB lineage: Bacteria > Pseudomonadota > Alphaproteobacteria > Sphingomonadales > Sphingomonadaceae > Allosphingosinicella. Next base: position 7,342 of record DASQFO010000415.1, read on the forward strand.
CTGGGCTCCTGCCTTCGCAGGAGCACCGCTCTTCCCGATCGCCTCCACCACCGCCGTTTCGACCACCACCACAGTTTCCGGCGCGATGAAGCCGAAGCGCAGCTTGTGCGCGGCCTCGAAATCGGCGCGCATATGGTCCGAGACCGCGACTTCGAGGCTCGAATCGCTGCCGTCGTAGCGTAGGGCGGCACGGCGCAGGATTTCGGGCTTTTCCACGCCCTGCGCCTCGAGCGCCGCCCGAGCCTCCCTCTCCAGCTCCCCAAGCACCGTCTCCAGATCCGCGCCCGCCAGGCTCCGCTGCCTCAATTCCACCATGTCGGCGAGGCCCATGCCGTAGGCGCTGAGCACGCCCGCCAAGGGGTGAATCATGACTGTCCCGATGCCGAGCGCGTCGGCGACCAGGCAGGCGTGCTGGCCGCCGGCGCCGCCGAAGCATATCAAGGTGTAGCGGGTGACGTCGTGGCCGCGCGCGATCGAGATCTGCTTGATCGCGTTCGCCATATTGTCGACCGCGATGCGCACGAAGCCCTCGGCGGCGTCGCGCGCGGACATGCCCGCCTTCGCGGCGATCTCCTCGCACAGGTCCAGCGACGCCGCCGCGTCGATCGGCTGGTCGCCTTGCGCGCCGAAAACGTGGGGGAAATGCTCGGCCCGGATCTTGCCAAGGACGACGTTGCAGTCGGTGATCGTCAGCGGCCCGCCGCGCCGGTAGCAGGCCGGGCCGGGCACCGCGCCGGCGCTCGCCGGGCCGACCCGGAAGCGCTGGCCGTCATAGAGGCAGATCGAGCCGCCGCCGGCCGCGACGGTGTGGATTTCGAGCATCGGCGCGCGGACGCGCACGCCCGCGACGGCGCGCTCGCTGGTCCGCTCATAGGCGCCGGCGAAATGCGAGACGTCGGTCGAGGTGCCGCCCATGTCGAAGCCTATGACATGATCGAACCCGGCCTCAGCCGCGGTTTTCGCCATGCCGACGATGCCGCCGGCGGGGCCGGAGAGGATCGCGTTCTTGCCCCGGAACGCCGACGCGTCGGTAAGGCCGCCGTTCGACTGCATGAAGAACAGGCGCCCGGCACCGCCAAGGCCCGCCACCACCGTGTCGACATAGAGCCGGAGCACCGGCGACAAATAGGCGTCGACCACCGCGGTGTCGCCGCGCCCGATCAGCTTGATCAAAGGCTCGACCTCGTGGCTCGCCGACACCTGGGTGAAGCCGATCCGGCGCGCCATGTCGGCCAAGGCCGCCTCGTGCGCGGTCCAGCGCCAGCCGTGCATCAGCACGATGGCGAGCGCGCGATAGCCGCGGTCGAACGCGTCCTTGAGGCCGGCGCGCGCCGCATCGGCGTCGAGCGGACGCAAGACCTCGCCCTGCGCGGTCACCCGTTCGTTCACTTCGATGACGTGGCCGTAGAGCGGCTCGGGCAGCACGATCCTGCGCGCGAAGATGTCGGGCCGCGCCTGGTAACCGATGCGCAGGGCGTCGCCCAGGCCGGCGGTGATCGCCAGCGCGACCCGCTCGCCCTTGCGCTCGAGCAGAGCGTTGGTGGCCACCGTCGTCCCCATCTTGACCGCGCCGATGCCGCCGCCACCTTCGGCGAGAATCTGAACGATCCCGGCCACCGCCGCATCCTCGTAGCGCTCGGGATTGTCCGAGAGCAATTTGCGGACCACAAGCCGCCCGTCCGGCGCCCGGGCGACGATGTCGGTGAAGGTGCCGCCCCGGTCGATCGAGAAGGTCCAGTCGGCGCCCATCGCCCTGGCGTAGCAAAGGCGGCTTGACCCGGCCAGCCGCTTGGGACAGCGCATGAGCCATGGACGACAAGAACGACATCGAAGAACCCGACGACGACCCGATCGAAGGCGCCGACGACGAGCCGATCGACGAACCGATCGACGAGGACGAGGAGGACGGGCCGCTCAATTCGGGCGATTTCCACAATATCGCGCAAAAGCAGATCCTGAACGCCGTGTTCGCGATCCTCGCCGAGACCAAGATGGACTGGGCCCTGGTCGCGCCGTTCCTCGAAGCCGCGCGCGAGCTCTGCCTCGGCGATTTCGAGGAGACCGGCCGGGTGCGGCTGCACGTGTTGCGCGCCGAAGCGAACGGCTGGGTCGAGGCCGAGGAAGCGTTTCTCGGCATCTCGGTCAGCGACCGCGACGACGGCAAAGAATGGCTCAGCGAGACCTACTGGCTCTCCGACATCGCGCTCGCGGACGACGACCCCGAGCAGGTACGCGCAATCGTGCGCGCGCTCGAGCGGAGCATCGCCAAGATCAACCT
>DASQFO010000416.1:0-3558 GCA_035633095.1 Allosphingosinicella sp.
GCCTTTCCGGGCACCCAGCGGCTCGATTTCGAGCGCCGCGTTCTTTATCCTCTCGCCGGCCTCTCGCCCGAGGGCGCCGAGACCTATCTGGAATTGCAGAACGCGATCGAGGAGCTGGGCGGCGCCCGCTTCACCATCGCCCGCGACTTTCTCGAGGGGCGGATCACCCGCGAGCAGGCGATCGAGCTCACCAGGCGTTATTCGCTGGCCAGCCGCGCCCGCGCCGAGCAGACGATCGCCTTCACTATCCAATTTCGCGCCTATGTGATCAATTACGGCCTCGGCCAGGACATGGTGCGGACCTATATCGAAGCGGCGGGCCCGGATCCGGCGCGGCGCTGGGCGGCGATGGCGCGGATCCTGTCCGAGCCGACCCTGCCGGGCGATCTGGCGATTCCCTGATGCGCTGCTTCTGGGACCCGCGCCAGCTTGGCCACGCGCCGGCGCTGGAGCTGATGAATGGCGGCTTCGTCGCGTTCGCCGAAAGCCCCACCCGCGCCGAGGCGATCCTCGCCGCGATCGGCGCCACCGAAGCGCCCTTCGATCATGGCGAGGCGCCGCTTCGGGCGGTCCATGGCGAGGCCTATCTCGCTTTCCTCTGGTCGGCGCACAAGGACTGGCGGGCGGCGGGCCGCGAAGGCGATGCGGCGGGCTATGCCTGGCCGGTGGTGCGGCGCCGCCCGCTCGATCTCGAGCGGATCGACGCCAGGCTTGGGGCGCACAGCTTCGATGCGTCGAGCCCGATCGCCGCCGGCACCTGGGAGGGCGCCTATTGGGCGGCGCAGACCGCGCTCACCGCGCTCGACGCGGTGCTGGCGGGCGAGCGCGCCGCCTTCGCGCTCTGCCGCCCGCCCGGCCACCATGCCGGCGCCGATTATCTGGGCGGCTATTGCTACCTCAACAACGCCGCGATCGCCGCCCAGGCCGCGGTCGAAGCGGGCAAGCGGGTCGCCATCCTTGATGTCGACTATCACCACGGCAACGGCACCCAGGACATCTTCTACGCCCGGGGCGACGTCCTCTTCGTTTCGATCCACGCCGACCCCAGGATGGACTATCCCTATTTCTGGGGCCATGCCGACGAGACCGGCGAAGGCGAGGGCGAAGGCGCGACGCTCAACCTGCCGCTGCCGCGCGGCACCGAACTCGCCGCTTATCTGCCCGCGCTCGAACAGGCGCTCGAGCGGATCGCCGCCTTCGCGCCCGACCTTCTCGTCGTCTCCTACGGCGCCGACACCTTCGCCGAGGACCCGATCTCGCACTTCCGGCTGGAGACCGCGGATTATGCAATCCTCGCCCGCCGCATCGCGAGCCTCGGCGCGCCGGCGCTCATCGTGATGGAGGGTGGCTACGCGATCGACGCGCTCGGCGCCAATGTCGCGAGTTTTCTGGACGGCTTTTGATACATCATAGGCTCAGCTCCGAGTGCGATCCGAGCCTCACCAGTTGCAGCGTGTCGTCATCGGGCTTCCGGTAGATCAGCACGAGATTGGGCTTCACGTGGCAGTCGCGATGGTCCTTCCAATCGCCGGTCAGGGCATGGTCGCGATAGCGGGCGTCGAGTGGCTCGTCCGCAGCGAGAAGCACGACGAGCTCGTCCAGCTCGGCGGCCAGCATCCGGCGATAACGACCCTTCAATTCCCGCTTGAGATCACGCTTGAACCGCCCTGTCGGGTCAATCGTCCGCATCTAGATCAGCCAGCAAGGCCTTGAAGCTCGGGTAGCTCTTCAATTTCCCGCTCCGCGCCTCTTTCATCGCCGCGATCGTCTCAGCGTTGGGCCTCAAAGGCTCGAACGGAAGCGCCTTATCGTGCGCGACACGTATCAGCATCAGCCGAACCGCATCCGACACTGTGAGGCCCATCGTGGCCAGTACGGCAGCCGCCTCATCCTTGACGGTTCCGTTAACGCGGGTCTGAACCAGAGCGTTCGCTGCCATTGTGAAGTCTCCTGCATGACGATGTAATGCATCGGCCGCTACAAGTCCAGCTACGAGGCCTCACCCTTGACGCCTTCTCGGGCTGAGCGCTCGCAAAACACCCGATATAGGTTCTCTCCCGCCTCTAACCCCAACTGCATTTCGACCAACAGGTTTTCATCGACGCCGTCTGCCCGGAACTGATCGATCTCAGCGGCCCTCGCCGGATCATCGATCCAGCTATTTGGCGGATCGCCGAGTACCACAAGAAAGCGGCGAAACCCCGTGTAAGCTCCGAATCGATTTTTCGCGTTGAGCTCACCGCAGACAGCTGGCGGCGGGTCATCGTCGGCCGCGTACCACATCCCGCCTCCCCTCTACCGACAAGAACTTGGACGTACAGTCGCCGCTGTTGCCGCAACTCTAGAGCTTCTCGGTCAGCTCCGGCACGATCTTGAACAGGTCGCCGACCAGGCCGACGTCGGCGACCTGGAATATGGGGGCGTCCTCGTCCTTGTTGATCGCGACGATCACTTTCGAATCCTTCATGCCGGCGAGGTGCTGGATCGCTCCCGAAATGCCGATCGCGATATAGACTTCGGGCGCGACGATCTTGCCGGTCTGGCCGACCTGATAGTCGTTGGGCGCGTAGCCCGCGTCGACCGCGGCGCGCGATGCGCCGACGCCGGCCTTGAGCTTGTCGGCGAGCGGATCGAGCAAAGCGTGGAACTGCTCGGACGAGCCGAAGGCGCGGCCGCCCGAGACGATGATCTTGGCGCTGGTCAGCTCGGGCCGCTCGGACTTGGAAAGCTCGGCGCCGACAAAGGAAGAGAGGCCCTTGTCGCCGGTCGCCGCGACAGTCTCGATCGCGCCCGAGCCGCCCTCGGCCGCGGCCTTTTCGAAGGCGGTGCCGCGCACCGTGATCACCTTCTTGGCGTCGGTCGATTTGACCGTCGCGATCGCGTTTCCCGCGTAGATCGGGCGGGCAAAGGTGTCGTCGCTCTCGACCGACAGGATCTCCGAAATCTGCATGACGTCGAGCAAAGCGGCGACGCGGGGCGCGATGTTCTTGCCGGTCGTCGTGGCGGGCGCGAGGAAGGCATCGTGATGGGCCATGAGCGCCGCGGCCAGCGGCGCGACATTCTCGGCGAGGTTGTGCGCGTAAGCCGGGTCGTCGGCGACGTGGACCTTGCCGATTCCGGCGATCTTCGCCGCCGCCGCCGCGACCCCGCCCACGCCCTCACCGGCGACGAGCAGGTGGACTTCACCCAGTTTCGAGGCGGCGGTGACGGCGGCCAAAGTGGCGTCCTTGACCTTGCCGCCTTCGTGCTCGACGAGAACCAGCGTCTTCATGCCACCACCCCCAAAGCCTTCAATTTGCCGACCAGCTCGTCGACCGAGCTGACCTTGACGCCGGCCTGGCGCTTCGACGGTTCAACGACCTTGAGCACGGTCAGCCGGGGCGTCGTGTCGACGCCGTAATCCGCGGGCGTCTTGGTCGCGAGCGGCTTGGATTTGGCCTTCATGATGTTGGGCAGGCTCGCATAGCGCGGCTCGTTAAGCCGAAGGTCGGTGGTGACGACGGCGGGGAGGCTGAGCTTGACCGTCTCGAGGCCGCCGTCGACCTCGCGGGTGACCTC
>DASQFO010000417.1:0-3186 GCA_035633095.1 Allosphingosinicella sp.
CGGTGGCGGCGGGCGCCGCGGCGGCCGGCGCCGCGGCATAAGCGGTCGCGGGCGCCAGGCCGAAAGCTGCGGCGATGGCGGCGAGCTTGAAAATGGTCTTCATCTCGGCCCCTTGGACACGCCCGGAAGGCGGCTGGATTCGGGCGCCCGAGGGCGCCTCGCGCGCGCCTTATAGGCAGGGGATTTGTGTCTCTCAAGCATGTTGCATGCCTTTGCAGAACGCTTGATGCCCCGGCCCCCGTTCCCTATCTGTCGGGCGGCGCGTTTCGGCTGGAGAAAATGATGACCGAAGAGGAGGTTCTGGCCGAGTTCCGCGCCGCCGGCGCGCTGCTGGAGGGCCATTTCATCCTGTCCTCGGGCCTGCACAGCCCGCGCTATTTGCAATGCGCGCGGGTGCTTATGGATCCCATGCGCGCGTCGGCCCTGGCCTCCGCTCTCGCCACGACCATCCCACGCGAGACCCGCTCGCAAATCGCCATAATCGTGTCGCCGGCGATGGGCGGCGTCGTCATCGGCCACGAAATGGGCCGCGCGCTCGGCGTCGAGGCGATCTTCGTCGAGCGCCCCGCCGGCACCTTCGAGCTGCGCCGCGGTTTCCGGCTCGAGCCCGGGCAAAAGGTGCTGCTGGTCGAGGATGTGGTCACCACCGGCCTCTCCTCGCGCGAAGCGATCGCGGCGGTCGAACGCGCAGGCGGCGAGGTCGTCGCCGCCGCCGCTTTGGTCGATCGCTCGGGGGGCGAGGCCGATCTGGGCGTGCCCTTCTACCCGCTGGTCAGCTTCATCGTCCCGACATACGAGGCAGACAAGCTGCCGCCCGAGCTCGCCGCGATTCCGGCCGAAAAGCCCGGGAGCCGGAAGGCGGCGTGAGCGCACACCTCCGCCTGGGGGTCAATATCGACCATGTCGCGACGATCAGGAACGCGCGCGGCGGCGCGCATCCCGATCCGGTCCGCGCCGCCTTCGCCGCGGCCGACGCGGGCGCCGACGGGATCACCGCGCACCTGCGCGAGGACCGGCGCCACATCACCGACGAGGATATCGATCGGCTGATGGCGCGGCTCGAAATCCCGCTCAATCTCGAAATGGCGGCGACCGAGGAGATGCTCGAGATCGCGCTCGCCCACCGCCCCCACGCCGCCTGCATCGTCCCCGAGAAGCGCGAGGAGCGCACCACCGAGGGCGGCCTCGACGCCGCCGGCCAGCACAATCACCTCGCTTATTATGTCGACAAGCTCGGCGGGGCGAACATCCGGGTCAGCCTGTTCATCGAGCCCGACCCGGCCCAGGTCGCGGCGGCGATCCGGCTCGGCGCGCCCGTGGTCGAGTTCCACACCGGCCGCTACGCCCATGCCGAAGGCCCAAATGACTCAGGCACGCGCGCCACTGAACTCGATCGCATCGCCGACGCCGCCGCTCTGGCCGTCAAGAACGGCATCGAGCCCCATGCCGGCCACGGCCTCAGCTTCGACAATGTCGCCGCCATCGCCGCCATCCCCCAGCTCGCCGAGCTCAACATCGGCCATTTCCTGGTCGGCGAGGCGATCTTCACCGGCTTCGAAGCCAGCGTAAGGCGGATGCGCGCGATTATGGACGAGGCGCGCGGATGAGCCCCATTCCAAGCAGAGTCCGAATGGACCCCATTGAGCAGGTCCGCCACGTCCCCCGGACGTGGCTGCGCAGTGCGGGGCACTGCGCACCTGCTCAATTTCGCTGGGGCGCGGACTTGGGGGAGCCCGCGTGATCATCGGCCTGGGCTCCGACCTCTGCAACATCGAGCGCATCGCCCGTTCGCTCGACCGCTTCGGCGAGCGCTTCATCGCCCGGGTCTTCACCGACATCGAGCGGGCCAAGGCCGAGCGCCGCCCGTTCACCCGCGCCGGCACCTACGCCAAGCGCTTCGCCGCCAAGGAGGCCTTCTCAAAGGCGGTCGGCACCGGCTTCAAGCGCGGCGTCTTCATGAAGGACATCGGCGTCGTCAACTTAGGCAGCGGCCAGCCGACGCTCGCGCTGACCGGCGGCGCCAAGGAGAGGCTTGACGCGCTCACCCCGCCGGGCCACGCCGCGCACGTACATCTGACGATGACCGACGACCATCCGTTCGCCCTGGCCGTCGTCATCATCACCGCATTGCCCGAGGAGCGCCAATCTTGACCGACAGCGACCGCAACGACGCGGCCGAAACCAGCGGCGGCGATACCCCGCCCGACGCCGTCGCCGCGCCCAAGAAGGGCACCGACTGGTGGGCCGAGGTCAAGGCGATCTTCTGGTTGCTGCTCGCCGTGCTCGCCTTCCACTCCTTCATCGCCAAGCCCTTCTACATCCCGTCCGAATCGATGATGCCGGGGCTCCTGGTGGGCGACCGGCTGGTGGTCAGCAAATATCCCTATGGCTGGTCCTGGGTCAGCCCCAGCTTCCACATCTTCCCGCATTGGCGCGGGCGCCTGTGGGGCGCGATGCCCGAGCGCGGCGACGTCGTCATCGTCACCCCGCCGGGGCAGAGCTCCGACTATATCAAGCGCGTGATCGGCCTTCCCGGCGACACCATCGAGGTGATCGGCGGCCTCGTCTATCTGAACGGCCGCGCTCTGCCCCGCGTCGAGCGGCCGCGGACCATGCTGCCGATCGACGCCAACCTGCCCTGCGACCGCGACCCGTTCGGCGATTTCCGCGCCGCCGGCCCGGACGGCCGCACCTATTGCCGGCTGCCGGTGTTCCGCGAGACCCTGCCCAATGGCCGCTCCTACGATACGATCGACGCCGGCAATTCGCCCGGCGACGATTTCGCCCGGATCACGGTCCCCCCGGGCCGCGTCTTCCTGATGGGCGACAATCGCGACCATAGCGCCGACAGCCGCTTCCCGACCGAGGAGCAGGGCCTGGGCGGGCCGGTGCCGTGGGAGAATATCGGCGGCCGCGCCGAGTTCGTCACCTTCAGCCTCGACGGCAGCTCCTCCTACTGGAACCCGATCAGCTGGTTCACGGCGCTGCGCGGCGGCCGCGCCGGCACCTCGCTCCACGCCGAGCGGCGCCGATTGGAGCCCGCGGCGCGGTGAGCAAGCCGCCCGCCCCGCGCGAGCCCGAGCAGGCCGGACCGATCGAGTTCCGCGACCCGGTCATCCGCCACGAGCTGAAGCGGGCGAGCGTCTGGATCGGCCTTGCGCTTCTGGTCGCGGGGGTCATCGTCCT
>DASQFO010000418.1:0-5540 GCA_035633095.1 Allosphingosinicella sp.
CTCGCGTTGCCGTTCGTCGCCTATGCGATCTTGTGGCTGATCTTCGCCCGCGGGCTGCCGTCGGCCGAATCACTGCTCAGCTACGAGCCGGTGCTCCCGACCTATGTCCGCGACGTCAACGGCGAGCCGGTGCAGACCTTCGCCCGCGAGCGCCGCGTCCAGCTCGCTTATGAGGAGTTCCCGCGCAATTTGATCAACGCCTTCCTCGCCGCCGAGGACCGGACCTTCTTCCAGCATGGCGGGATCGACTATCCGGGCCTGATCGGCGCGGTCTGGGACTATGTCTCCAAGGCGGGCACCGGCGAGCGCGCCGTGGGCGGCTCGACGATCACCCAGCAGGTCGCCAAGATCTTCTTCACCGGCAACGAATATTCGGTGACCCGCAAGATCCGCGAAGGCTTCCTCGCCCGCCGGATCGAATCGGCGCTCTCCAAGGAGCAGATCCTCGAGCTCTACATGAACCAGATCTTCCTCGGTCGGAACGCTTATGGCGTGCAGGCGGCGGCGCGCGCCTATTTCGACCGCGACGTCGCCCAGCTGACCCTGGCGCAGAGCGCCTATCTCGCGGTCCTCCCCAAATCGCCGAGCAATTACGATCCGGTCCGCCGCCCCGAGCGCGCGCTGCAGCGGCGCAACTGGGTGCTGGGCGAGATGGCGCGCAACGGCTTCATCACCGCCGCGCAGCGCGACGCCGCCATGGCCGAGCCGCTCGGCGCGGTGCGCGGCGGCCAGCAGAGCGTGCGCAACGTCGGCGGCTATTTCATGGAGGAGGTGCGCCGGACCCTGATCGCGCGCCATGGCGAAACCGCGGCCTCGGGCCGCAACAGCGTCTATGCCGGCGGCCTTTGGGTCCGCTCCTCCTACGATCCCAGGATGCAGCAGGCGGCCGAGACGGCGCTGCGCGACGGCCTGATGCGCTACGAGCGCGGCCGCGGCTGGCGCGACCCGGGACTCAGCGTCGACCTTAGCCGCGACTGGCGCGCGCAGCTCGCGATCGCGCCTTTGGGCCCGGGCTACCCGGCGTGGCGGGCGGCGGTGGTCCTTTCGAAGGAAGGCGGCAGCGCGACCCTGGGCTTCACCGACGGCAGCACCGGATCCTTGCCCGCCTCGCTCGCATCGATGCCGCGCCGCGGCGGCGGCGGCTCCGCCTTCGACGCGCTTCGCCCCGGCGCGGTGATCGCGGTCGAGCGCGAGGGCGAGGGCGAGGGCGAGGGCGCCGGCACTATCTGGGCGCTGCGCTCGATCCCCGAAGTGTCGGGCGGGATGGTGGTCGAGGACGTGGCGTCGGGGCGGATTTTCGCCATGCAGGGCGGCTTCGACGTGCGCGGCGCCGACTTCAACCGCGCGACGCAGGCGCTGCGCCAGCCCGGATCGACCTTCAAGCCGATCGTCTATTCCGCCGCGCTCGACAATGGCCTCACGCCCGCCTCGATCATCATCGATGGGCCCTTCTGCGCCAATCAGGGCACGGCCCAGCAGAAATGCTTCCGCAACTTCTCAGGGGGCTATGCCGGCGAGCAGACGATGCGCTGGGGCCTCGAGCAATCGCGCAACCTGATGACGGTCCGCACCGCCAACCAGATCGGCATGCACAATGTCGTCCGCCGCGCCCGCCGGATGGGGGTCGGCGATTATCCGCCCTACCTCGCCATCGCATTGGGCGCCGGCGACACTACGGTGGCGCACATGGTCAACGCCTTCGCGGTCTTCGCCAATCAGGGGCGGGCGCTGACCCCGTCGCTGATCGACTATGTCCAGGACCGGCGCGGCCGCGTCATCTTCCGCGCCGATACCAGGCCCTGCGAGGGCTGCAACGCGCCCGACTGGGACGGGCGGCCGATGCCGCGTCCTCCGCTTCGGACCCGCCAGATCGTCGATCCGATGACCGCCTATCAGGTCGTCCACATGCTCGAAGGCGTCGTCCAGCGCGGCACCGCGACCATCTTGCGCGATCTCGGCAGGCCGCTGTTCGGCAAGACCGGCACCACCTCGGGGCCCACCAACGTCTGGTTCGTCGGGGGCTCCGCCGAGATCGTCGCCGGCGTCTATATGGGCTTCGACCGGCCGCGGCCGATGGGCGGCTACGCCCAGGGCGGCACGCTCGCGGCGCCGATTTTCCGCCAGTTCGCGCGCACCGCGTTCGAAGGCATGCCGGTGCTGCCGTTCCGCGCCCCCGCCGGCATCCGCATGGTCCGGATCGACCGGAGCACCGGCCAGCGCGTGTTCGGCGCCTGGCCCGGCACCGACCCCCGCGCCGGCGTGATCTGGGAGGCGTTCAAGCCCGAAAGCGAGCCCAGGCGCACCACCGGCCGCGAGGAAATCGATCCCAACGCCCGCGCCCAGGTCCGCACGGCGGCCCCCAGGGCCGACCAGCGCGACAGCGATTTCTTGCAAAGAGAGGGCGGCATCTATTAGGCCCGCCAATCAGTTTCCCGTCACCCCAGCGAAGGCTGGGGTCCAAACGGAGTCAGCTTGGATGCCAGCTTTCGCCGGCATGACGATTTAGGAGCGAGTTCGATGCGCGCCGAAGCGCAAGCCTCCATCGACCAGATCCGGTCGGCCCTCGATCTCCTGCGCCGCTTCCTCGACTGGGATCGCGCGCTGAAGCGGCTTGGCGAGCTCGACGCCCAGGTCGAGGACCCGAAATTGTGGGACGACCCCAAGGCCGCCCAAATCGTGATGCGCGAACGCCGCCGGCTCGGCGAGGCGATCGAGGCGACCCGCGTGATCGAGAAGGAGGTCGCCGAAACCGCCGAGCTAATGGAGATGGCGGAGGCGGAAGGCGACGGCGCATTGGTCGACGACGCCGTCGTCGCGCTCGCCGAGCTCGCCGAGCGCGCCGAGCGCGACAAGGTCGCGGCCTTGCTCGCGGGCGAGGCCGACGCCAACCATACCTATGTCGAGGTCAATGCCGGCGCCGGCGGCACCGAGAGCCAGGACTGGGCCGAGATGCTGAGCCGCATGTACACGCGCTGGGCCGAACGGCGCGGCATGAAGGTCGAGCTCATCGACCACCATTCCGGCGAACAGGCCGGGATCAAGTCGGCGACGCTCATGATCAAGGGCGAGAACGCCTACGGCTATGCCAAGACCGAGAGCGGCGTCCACCGCCTCGTGCGGATCAGCCCCTATGACAGCTCGGCCCGGCGCCATACCAGCTTCGCCTCGGTCTGGGTCTATCCGGTGGTCGACGAGAATATCGACATCGAGATCAACGAGAGCGAGCTCCGCATCGACACCTACCGCGCGAGCGGAGCCGGCGGCCAGCATATCAACACCACCGACAGCGCGGTCAGGATCACCCACCTGCCCACCGGCATCGTCGTCCAGTGCCAGAACCAGCGCTCGCAGCACAAGAACCGCGCCGAGGCGATGAACCAGCTCAAGGCGAAGCTCTACGAGGCCGAGCTGCAGAAGCGCGAGGCCGAGGCGAACGCGACCGCGGCGGCCAAGACCGACATCGGCTGGGGCCACCAGATCCGTTCCTACGTGCTCCAGCCCTATCAGCTGGTGAAGGATCTGCGCACCGGCGTGACTTCGACCTCGCCCGGCGACGTGCTCGACGGCGATCTCGACCGCTTCATGGCCGCCGCTCTGTCGCAGCGCGTCACCGGCGAGAAAGTGGACGTCGAAGATGTGGACTAAAGGCCTACCTTCACTACCGGAGGCGGCCGTGACGGGTTGGCATTTGTTGTCCGGCAAGGAGCAAGGAGGGAGCGATGCTAAACGCATCGTGACCGACGCAGCGACGCCGCCGGGCGGCAAAGGACAGCCCGCCGCTGCGCGGTCGGTCGGGGAAGGCGGCTGGCGGCGTCGAGCACCTTGGCCGGGCTGCCTGGCCCGCCCGGCGGCGCTCTCCTGGCCAGCCACCTTCCCCGACCGATCACGGCCACCTCCGGTAGTGAAGGTAGGCCTCTGGGCCGCCGTCCCCGCGCTGCTGCTGCTCGCCGCCTGCGGGGAGCAGGAGAAGGCGTCGCCCTTCCCGGAGCCGCACCGCCCGGTCTCCGCCATCTCGTCGCGCTATCTGAACGAGGACGCGCGCGACCGCGTCGGCGAGTTCGAAACGGTGACCCGGCTCGCCGAAGTGGCCCCGCGCATGTCGGTCGCCGATATCGGCGCCGGCGGCGGCTATTATACGGTGCGGCTGTCGCCGATGGTCGGCGACAAGGGCCGCGTCCTCGCCGAGGACATCGTCCCGGCCACGATCAGCGCGCTCGGCCAGCGCATCCAGCGCGAGCGGCTCGACAATGTCGCGATCCGGCTCGGCCAGCCCAACGATCCCGAGCTCCCCGTCGGCTCGTTCGACCGCGTCTTCATGATTCACATGTACCATGAGATCGCGCGGCCATCCGAGTTCCTGTGGAACCTGCGCCCGGCGCTCAAGAGCAACGGCCGGGTCATCGTCGTCGACGCCGAGCGCCCGACCAACCAGCACGGCACGCCGCCGCATCTTCTGGTCTGCGAGTTCAACGCGGTCGGCTACGAGCTCACCCGTTTCGAGCGCCTGCCCGACAGCGAATCCTATTTCGCCCAGTTCGAGGCCCGCGCGCCGCGCCCCGAGCCCCGCGCCATCCCGACCTGCACGCCTTAAATCCTCCCCTGCCTTTGCAGGGGAGGATTAAGTAGGATCAAAGCAACCCGAGCTCGCGGAAGCTCCGGCACTCCTTGCCGGCGAAGATGAGATGGTCGTGCAGCCGGATGCCGAGCGTGTCGGCGATCTCGGCCAGCCGCCGCGTCGCCTCCTTGTCGGCGCGGCTGGGCCGCGGGTCGCCGCTCGGATGATTGTGGGCGATCACCATCCCCGCGGCATCATGCTTCAGCGCGGAGGCGAAAATCTCGCGCAGGGGCAAAACGATCTCGTCGTCGGCGCTCACCGCATGCTCCTCGAGCGCGATCATCCGGCGCCCCGCATCGAGATGCAGCACGGCGAGCTTCTCCCCCGAGGCATCGGCGAAGACGGGCGCAAGCAGGTCGGCCGCGGCGCGGGCGGTGGCGACGATCATGGCCGGCTCTTGCCACCGCGCACCCGTTCATGGCGGCGAACCCGATCCGATACGGAGTCCATTTTGGATTGGAAACGGAGGCCGCGAGCGGCCATAGGATGAGCCTATGCAATCCTATCTCGACCTGTTGAAGCGCATCCTCGACGAGGGCGTGGCGCAGCAGGACCGGACCGGCGTCGGCACGCTTTCGGTGTTCGGCCACCAGATGCGCTTCGACCTCGCCAAGGGCTTTCCCCTGCTGACCACCAAGAAGCTGCATCTGCGCTCGATCCTGATCGAATTGCTCTGGTTCCTGCGCGGCGACACCAACGTGGGCTGGCTCCGGGAGAACAAGGTCAGCATCTGGGACGAATGGGCGAACGAACAGGGCGATCTCGGCCCCGTCTACGGCAAGCAATGGCGGCATTGGCAGGGCGCGGACGGGCGCGAGGTCGATCAGATCGCGAACCTCATCGATCTGATCAAACGCGACCCCGCTTCGCGCCGCCAGATCGTTACCGCCTGGAACCCGGCCGAGCTGCATTTGATGGCGTTGGC
>DASQFO010000419.1:0-1501 GCA_035633095.1 Allosphingosinicella sp.
CCCTCATTCGCTTATTCTGTCGGGGCCCATGAAAGCTACGGCGCCCCCGAGCTGATCGTCTTCGGCCTCGACGGTGACGTCGCCGCCTCGGTCATCAATGATGTTATTGAGGATTATGTGGCGGGCCGGCGCTTTCGCTGCGGCATCCCCGAACATGATCTGGTCGGCGGCGGCCTGCCGGTGATCTTCCTCGAAGCCGATCCGGCAGCCGGAAAGCGCCATGCCACCTTTGCGGACTGGTATTACGAGCGGGTGCCCTTTCCCCTGTGGCAACTCTTCTGGGTCGCCAAGAACGGCTGCTTCCCCTGGGATGCCGCCTATCCGGCGGACATGGCCGAGCTTCAGCCGGACCTGACCGCGGGTGGCTATGGTGGTCGATTGGCCTAGCGGCTTAGAGCGGCCCGCGCTCGTCGGGGTCGCGTCGCCGCACCTCGGGGACGTCCGCGTCCCGGCGCCCTGCTTCGTCACGGACGTCGAGGTCGCGGCGGCGGGCCTCGTCGCGGGCTGCGGCGGTGCGGAGCGTATCCGCCTCGGCGCCGTCGCGCCGGCGGGCTTCGTCGCGGGCGGCGGCCTGGCGGAGCGTATCCATCTCGGCGCCGTCGCGGCGCAGCCGCTCATTCTCCGCTTCGACCGCCTCGCGCCGGGCGACCTCCTCGCGGTAGCTTTGCTTCCACTTGGGGCTGGCGAGCATCGCCATGCCGAGCACCAGGCCGAGCAGGAAGACGAGCGTCAGGATCAGCCACTGGTCCAGCGTGAAGGTGATCATGCGGCGCTCCCTGCTTGGTCGTCGCAGGGCTCAACCGTGCACGGCGCGCGATGGTTCCGCCTCCGGCCCTAGTTGCCGCCGATCAGCGAGTCGTTGATCGAGCAGGCGGCGGGGCCCAGGATGACGATGAACAGCACCGGCAGGATGAACAGGATCAGCGGCACCGTCATGATCGCCGGCAGCCTCGCCGCTTTTTCCTCGGCCCGCATCATCCGCTCGTTGCGGAACTCGGCCGAAAGGACGCGCAGCGCGCTGGCCAGCGGCGTGCCGTATTTCTCGGTCTGGATCATGGTGGTGACCACGCCGCGGACCGAATCGAGGTCGATCCGCTTGGCGAGATTCTCGAAGGCGAGCCGGCGGTCGGTGAGGAAGCCCAGTTCGATCGAGGTCAAGGCGAATTCGTCGCCGAGCTCGGGATAGGCGCGGCCGAGCTCGCGCGAGACGCGGGCGAAGGCGGCATCGACGGTCAGGCCCGCTTCGGCGCAGATCACCAATAGGTCGAGCGCGTCGGGAATGCCCTTCTGGATCGCCTTGCTGCGCTTGGTGACCTTGTTCTTGAGCCAGATGTCGGGCGCCTTGTAGCTGCCGATCAGCACGCCCGCGACGGTCAGATAGCGGCGCAGGGCGCCCCATTCGGGATAGAAGTCGAGGACGTAAAAAGCGACCACCGCCAGGCTTCCGAACACCAATGGAAGAACGAAGCGCGCGAAGATGATGAAGAAGGCCAGTTCCTTG
>DASQFO010000420.1:0-6187 GCA_035633095.1 Allosphingosinicella sp.
GAGCGTCCCCACGCCCCCCGACGTGTTGAACGCCTCATAGTCGGTCCCGTCGAGGGTGAAGGTTTCATAGCCTTCGAGCGGCTGGACCTTGCACGCCTTCCCGTCGACGACCGCGTCGCATTCGGCGAGATATTCGTGCACCAGCCCTTCGACCGACCATGTCAGTTCGTATCTGAGGCGGTTGGTCGGATGCTCGGTGAGCGCGCCGACCCGCATGCGGACCTCGTCCAGCGCATCGAACCGCCGGGCGAGATCGTGGGCGACGACCGAGATGAATCCGGGCGCGAGGCCGCATTGGGGCATCATGACCGAGCCCGCCCCTTCAGCGAGCGTCGCGACATGGCGCGTCGTCTCGACGTCCTCGGTCAGGTCGAAATAGTGAACCCTCGCCGCGGCCGCGCCGTCCGCGACGTGGCGGGTGAGCGAGAAGGGCACGGCCGACAGCACCGCGAACTTGCCGGCGAGCGCGGCCTGCAGCGCGGCGCCGTCGGTCACGTCGAGCCGGAGGGTATCGACATTGTCGCGCGTCGCCACCTTGGCGAGCGCCGCTGCGTCGTGGTCGGCGACCGTCACCCGATAGTCGCCCGAGCCCGCCAGCAATTCGATGATCATGGCGCCGATCTTGCCGCCGCCGACGAGAAGGACGTCTTCCATCTCGCAACCCTAGAGGGGGAAACCGGACAATTCCAGCCGCAGCGCCGCGGCCTAGGCGAAGGGCCGCTTAGCCCTTAAGGAGACGCCATGGCGGGTGCGATTCATGTCGGAATCGGCGGCTGGGACTACGATCCCTGGCGGGGCACTTTCTATCCCCAGGGCCTGGCCAGGACGCGGCAGCTCGAACATCTCGGCACGCGGCTGACCGCGACCGAGATCAACGCCACTTTCTACAAATTGCAGACGCCAGAATTGTTCGAACGCTGGGGTGCGATGGTGCCGGACGGCTTCAAATTCGCGATCAAGGCCTCGCGCTTTTGCACCAACCGCAGCAATCTCGGCGACGCCGGTGAGGCGATCGGCAGGTTCTGCGCGCAGGGCTTCACCTGGCTCGGCGACAAGCTCGGCCCGATCCTCTGGCAGCTTGCCCCCACCAAGAAGTTCGATCCCGAGGAGCTGCTTGCCTTCCTGATGCTGCTGCCGACCAGCCACGATGGGATCGCGCTCAGCCACGCGCTCGAGGCCCGGCACGAGAGCTTCAAACGCCGCGAGTTCGTCGCCATGGCGCGCGCGGCCAATGTCGCGATCGTCTTCGCGGACCACGACACCTACCCGGGGATCGCCGATCTCAGCGCCGATTTCGTTTATGCCCGCTTCCAGCGGGCGCGCGAGGAGGAGCCGCTCGGCTATGGCGCCGATGCGCTCGACCGCTGGGCGCAAGTGGCGCGCGGTTGGTCGGCCGGCGAAGGTCCGCCGGGGCTCGAATATGTGAGCGAGGCGGCCGCGCCGGTGAAGCCGCGCGACGTCTTCGCTTTCTTTATCAGCGGCGACAAGGTGCGCAATCCGGCCGCCGCCGAGGCGCTGATCGGGAGGCTGAAATGAGCGGCGACCTCAATTCCCATTCGCCAATCGACGGCGCGCTGATCGGCTCGGTCGCGACCGCCGATGCGGATGCGGTCGCTGCCGCGATCGGGCGCGCGTATGAGGCCTTTCTCGCCTGGCGGGTGGTGCCGCCGCCGCGGCGCGGCGAGCTGGTGCGCCTGCTCGGCGAGGTGCTGCGCGAGGAAAAGGATGCGCTCGGCCGGCTGGTCAGCCGGGAGAGCGGCAAGATCCTCTCGGAAGGGCTCGGCGAGGTCCAGGAGATGATCGACATTTGCGATTTCGCGGTCGGCCTTTCCCGCCAGCTTTACGGCCTCACCATCGCCACCGAGCGGCCGGGCCACCGGATGATGGAGACCTGGCATCCGCTGGGGCCGGTGGGGGTGATTTCGGCGTTCAACTTCCCGGTCGCGGTGTGGGCGTGGAATGCGTGCCTCGCTTTCGTCTGCGGCGACAGCGTGGTCTGGAAGCCCTCGGAAAAGACGCCGATGTGCGCCGCCGCCGTGGCGGAGCTGTTCGGGCGGGCCGCCGGACGCTTCGGCGATGCGCCGGCGGGTCTGCTCGAAATCGTCCAGGGCGGACGCGAGGTCGGCGAGGCTCTGGCCGACGATGCGCGGATGCCGCTGGTTTCCGCGACCGGATCGACGCGGATGGGGCGAGCGCTCGGCCCCAGAGTTGCGGCCCGCTTCGGGCGGTCGCTGCTCGAGCTTGGCGGCAACAACGCGATGATCGTCGCGCCCTCGGCCGATCTCGACCTCGCCGAACGGGCGATCGCGTTCGCGGCGATGGGAACCGCCGGGCAGCGCTGCACCACGCTCCGGCGGCTGTTCGTCCACGACGGCATCTATGACCGGCTGGTGCCGCGGCTGAAGCAGATCTGGTCGAGCGCCAGGGTCGGCGATCCGCTGAGGGAGGGCACGCTCGTCGGACCGCTGATCGACGAGGCCGCGGCCGAGGCGATGCAGGCGGCATTGCTGGAGGCGAAGCAGCAGGGCGGCGCCGTTCATGGCGGCGAGGGGCTCGACGGATGCTATGTCCGCCCCGCCCTTGTCGAGATGCCCGCCCAGAGCGCGGTCATGATCAGGGAGACCTTCGCGCCGATCCTGTACGTGCTTCGGTACGCGGCGCTCGAAGAGGCGATCGCGCTGCAGAATGCGGTGCCGCAGGGCCTCGCCTCTTCGATCTTCACCACCGACCTGCGCGAGGCGGAGACGTTCCTGTCCGCCATAGGCTCCGACTGCGGCATCGCCAATGTCAACATCGGCCCCTCGGGCGCCGAGATCGGCGGCGCGTTCGGCGGCGAGAAGGAGACGGGCGGCGGCCGCGAGAGCGGCTCGGACAGCTGGCGCGCCTACATGCGCCGCGCCACCAACACGATCAATTACAGCCGCGATCTTCCCCTCGCCCAGGGCGTCGATTTCTCGATTTCGCACGAGGATTGAGCGCGACAAGGTTAATTTCGTACCCGCACTTCACACTGGGGAATTTGTTAACCGGTGGAGTGGTAATTCCCTCGCTGCCCGGGGGAGACGGAATTGAGATACTCGCGCAAAGTTGGCCCGCCGATCGTATCTGCCGCCGTAGCGACGCTCGTCCTGACGAACTTCGCCACCGTCAGCATCGTGAAGGACGACGCGACCTCACGGTTCGAGCTGTTCGGCGCGATCTGGCCGATCTCGCTTACCTCCGCGGTTGCCGTCATCCTCGTCATGTCGTTCCTCTACAAGTCGCTCGTCGACCTGGTCGATGAGCTCGAGGCGCGTGAGGCCAACGCCCAGCATCAGGCGCTCCACGACCAGCTCACCGGGCTGGCCAACCGCGCCTTGCTCGAAGATCGTCTCAGCCAGGCGCTGACCCGTTACCGCCGCTCGGGCGAGCAGGTGGCGCTGCTCATGCTCGATCTCGACCGGTTCAAGCAGGTCAACGACACGCTCGGGCACAATGCCGGCGACAAGCTCGTCCAGGAAGTGGGCGACAGGTTGCGCTCGCTGGTGCGTGAGACCGACACGGTCGCCCGCATCGGCGGCGATGAGTTCGCCATCGTCCAGGTCGGCCCCAAGGGCGAGGCCGACGTGCGCCGGCTGTGTGAGCGGATCATCGCGGTCATCCGCAAGCCGTTCATCATCGGCGAGCGCGAGGCACGGGTCGGCGTTTCGATCGGCGCCGTGTTCGCGACCAGAGAAGTCTCCGAGGCCTCCGAGCTGCTGCGCAAGGCGGACATCACCATGTACCGCGCCAAGGCCGCGGGCCGCGACTGCTTCCGCCTCTTCACCGAGGCGATGGACGCCGACGTCCAGCGCCGCGACCAGATAGAGTCGAGCCTGCGCGCCGAGCTTCGCGAGGGCCGCGGGCTCGATCTCCATTATCAGCCGATCTTCGGCAGCCGGGGCAAGGTCACCGCGCTGGAAGGGCTGGTCCGCTGGGATCATCCGACGCTCGGAACCGTGTCGCCCGCCGAGCTCATCCCGATCGCCGAGGAATGCGGCGTGATCGACGAGCTCGGCCAGCACGCGTTCCGCGACGCCTGCCGGATGGCGCGGCAATGGCCCGACCTCACTATTGCGGTCAACCTGTCCCCGCTCCAGTTCCGCGAAGCGCGCTTCGCCGCGTCGCTGCGCGCGATCGCGGAAGAAGAAGGCGTCGAGCCGACCCAGCTCGAGCTCGAAATCACCGAGGGTCTGTTCATCGATCACGGCACCCTGTGCGGCCAGACCATCCAGGATCTCCGCCGCGACGGCTTCCGCATCGTGCTCGACGATTTCGGCACCGGCTATTCCTCGCTCTCCTGCCTGCGCCGCTTCCCGGTCGACAAGATCAAGCTCGACCGCTCGTTCATCGACATCGCCGCGCGTGACCAGAGCGTCGCTATCATCCGCGCCGCGGTAACTCTCGGCCACGCCATGGACCTCGAAGTGATCGCCGAGGGCATTTCGTGCCCCGAGGAGGAACAGATCGCGCTCGAGGCGGGCTGCGACGGACTGCAAGGCCACCTCTACGCGCCGGCGATGCCCGCCGAAGCGATCGGCGCCTTCCTGGCCTCGCTCGACACGCCGTCCGCCGTTTCGGACGCCGCCTGACCGCCCTTGCGGACGCGCCCGATTCCCGCATCCTGACGGGGACGAAATGACTGGCCCGTGCCCGGATACTTCCCTAGGTTCCCGCTTCCATCCATGTGTTGCGTAACAGAACAAACAGGACGGGAGAGCGGGAATGAGCACACGCGCATTCGCATTGATCTGGGGCATTCTCTTTCTCGCCGGAGGTGCAAGCGGCTTCGTGCCGGGACTGTGGATTCCTGCGCCAGACCACTATCCGCACCTGGTGGTGGACTCCTATTATGGGGATGCGCTGGGCCTGTTCCCGGTGAACATCCTTCACAACGGCGTCCATATCCTCTTCGGCCTGTGGGGCCTGCTCGCCTACAGGAGCGCTGGCGCGGCGCGGACCTATGCGAAGGCCGTCGCGATCATTTACATCGTGCTGATCATCATGGGCCTCGTCCCTGCTCTTGATACCACGTTCGGTTATATCCCGCTCTTCGGCAAGGATGTCTGGCTGCATCTCTTCCTTGCTCTCCCAGCGGCTTATTTCGGATGGGTAAACCGCGATCCTGTCGGGGCCTGACCGACCCAATTGCGGCCAGACGCCGGAAGGCGCCGGGGGCCCCGTTACGGGCCCGAATCAACCATACCAATCCGTCTAGCGCGGAGGCGTGCGCTTGCGTATTAAGGCGGCATGACCAGGCCCATCCGCCACGGCGCGCTCGCGCTCTTGCTCGCCACTCCGACCATGCCGGGGGCGATCCAGACCGCCGCGATCGCCCAGTCGCAGCCGCAGGCGACGACGGTGCCCCCGGCGCCGGCACCGGCACCGGCGCCGAGCTGGCGCCGCGAGACCGCGGAGGAGCTGCTCGGCTATATCGACGGCGTCGTCGCCGAAGGGCTGGATGCCGCGAGCTACACGCCCGATCGGCTTCGTACCGCGATCGCCTCGGGCAACGAAGCCGCGATCACCCCCGTTGCCAGCCAGATCTTCCTCAAGCTCGCCGCCGATTTGAGCGGCGGATCGGTGCGCGGCCGCGGCCGGGTCGACTGGCACATGGCCGATTCCGGGCTCGACGCGGCCGGCCAGCAGCGGCTGCTCGTCCAGGTGACGCGCGGCGGCGCGGTCGGCGCGACGCTCGATTCGCTGCTGCCCACGCATCCGCAATATGCCGGCCTCAAGCAGGCGCTGGCCGCGACTCCGCCCGAGGACGATACCCGGCGCAACCTCATCCGCGCCAACATGGAGCGCTGGCGCTGGATGCCGCGCAATCTCGGCAGCCGCCACGTCCTCGTCAACGTGCCGGCCTTCACCGCGGCTTTGATCGACAACGGCCAGGTCGTTACCCGGCATCGCACCGTCGTCGGCGCCCGCCGCACCCCGACCCCGCAATTGAGCGCCACGATCACCGCGGTCACGCTCAATCCCTGGTGGACGGTGCCGCAAAGCATCATCGCCGAAAACGGCGGCAGCTTCGGCCCCGGCTACGAGGTGCGGCGAGAGGGCAGCTACATGATCGTCCGCCAGCCGCCGGGGCCGCGCAATGCGCTCGGCCGGCTCAAGATCGAAATGCCGAACGAGCACGCCATCTATCTCCACGACACGCCGTCGC